>NZ_JBINJD010000128.1:0-14461 GCF_043951915.1 Alienimonas sp. DA493
CCGCTACGGCGATCTGCGGTCCGCTCTAAAAAGCTGTTTCAGAGCTGAGCGAGAACACCAACCCGAAGCGTCAGCGAGGGCTTCGCCGCGGCGGTCGCGGCCCTCGCTGACGCTTCGGGTTGGTATTGAAACCGTCTTTAAGATGGCGGCGACTCGTCCGCGGCGGCGGGGCGGTTTTCGGCCAGGGCGATTAATTTCGTCTGGACCAGATTGAGCCACGCCCGCAGGCGGTCGATCTCCTCCGGGGCCAGCGGCGCCGCCTTCAGCGAGGCGGGATAGGTCAGCAACACCTCGCCCTCGTCCAGGGAGAACGCCTCCCGCCGCAGGCCCGGCGGCGGGCCCGAGGCGGCGCAGCGGTCGCCCGCGGAGCGCGCGTCCGCCGCCGAGACGGGGGCACCGGCCGCGGGAGTGTCCGCGGCCGGGTCGGACGGACCGGACGACTTCCCGGCCGTCGACGCCGAGGCGCCCCGGCGGGAGTCGAAGGAGTCCGACGAGTCCGGTTCCCCGCCCCGCTCGCTGGGAAGGAGGAAATCGGCGGGCAGCGGATCGGTCCGCCCGGCGGCGGCGTGCCGCGACGGGGGGGCGGCGGCGTAGCGGCGGAGGGTGTCCAGCAGGGCGAGGGCGTCCTTGCGGAACGCGGCGGCCCCGGGGTAGCGGCCGGCCGGGTCCTTCGCCATCGCCCGCAGAATCATCCGCGTGCAGGCGGACGGGACGGCGGAACCGAGGTGTTCCAACGTGTGCACCGCCGGGGGGTCGCTCCGCTTGTGGGCGTCCAGCACCGCCGTGACCGGACGCGACGGGGCTCCCGGGGCGGCGGCGAACGGCGGGCGCCCGGCGAGCAGCGCGTAGTAGGTCGCCCCCAGCGAATACAGGTCGCTGCGGGCGTCGACCGATTCGCCGCGGCACTGTTCCGGGCTCATGAAGTGCGGCGTCCCCGCGACGCGGCGGCGGGCGGGGCGGGGTTCGTCTCCGGACGCGGCCTCCCCGCGGCGGCGGTCGCGGGACTCCGCGGCGTCGCCGGGGCGGTCCGCCTCCTCGTCCGTCCGCCGGGCGAGGCCGAAGTCGGCGACTCGCACCACGCCGCCCGCCCACGGGCCGCCGCCCTCCATCATCAGGTTCGCCGGTTTGACGTCGCGGTGCACCAGCCCGGCGGCGTGGGCGGCGGCCAGACCGGCGGCGGCGTCCGCCACGACCGCCGTCGCCCGCTCCACGGACAGCGGCCCGGCCCGCAGGAGTTCGTCCACCGAGCCGTCGCCGGCGTAATCCATTACCAGGTAGACGGGGCCGTCCGGCTCCGGGACGGCCGGAGGGGCGGTCTGCTGTCCGGCGCCGGTCCCGGGGCCCGTCCCCGGGTCCGTCACGTCGCCGGAGGTCTCGTCGTCCTCGACGTGACGCGTCTCCAGGAAGTCGGCGAGGTGCGGCGGACCGACCTCATGAATGGAGATCACGTTGGGGTGGGAGAGCCGACCGGCGGCCCGACCTTCCAGCAGGAAGCGTCGGCGGGCGTCGGGGTCGGCGGCGGCGGGGCCGCTGAGCACCTTGATCGCCACGTCCCGGTCCAGATCCGGGTCCCGGGCGAGGAAGACCTCGCCCATCCCCCCGCCGCCCAGTCGGCGGAGGATCTCGAACCGCCCCAGCAGGGCGCCGGGCTGGATCGCCGCGACCGCCTCCGCCTGCCGGGGCCCGGTGCGGCGGGGGGGCGGGGCGTCGGCGTCGAAGACCAGCGTGCCGGCGTCCCGCCGGCCGTCGCCGGAGAGGGCGGCGTCGTCGCGGGGGGCGGCGGTCATGGGGGGCGTTTCGACTGGGGGCGACGGGCGGGGCGGCGGCCCCGTCACCGCTCCTCCAACATGGTCTCCCGAACGAAGTCCCACATCAATCGCCGATAATGCGTCCCGGCGATCGCGTGCCGGCTGCGCGGGTAGATCATCAAGTCGAAATTCTTCCCCCGCTCCTGCAGGGCGGCGGCGAACTGCCAGACGTTCTGGGGGTGGACGTTGTCGTCCATGCCGCCGTGAATCAGCAGGAGGCGGCCCCGCAGGTCGGCGGCTTTGCGGGCGAGATTGGTGAGGGCGTAGCCCTCCGGGTTGGCGGCGGGGGTGTCCATCAGCCGCTCGGTATAAATCGTGTCGTAGTTCTGAAAGTCCGTGACCGACCCGCCGGCGATGCCGGCGGCGTAGCGGTCGGTATGAAGCAGCACGCGGGCGGTGAGGTAGCCGCCGTAACTGTGGCCGGACAGGCCGATGCGGTCCGCGTCGACCCAAGGCTGCTCCTGGAGCCAGGCGGCGGCGGCGATCATGTCCGTCGTTTCCTGCTCGCCCAGCCGGCCGTGGACCGCCCACGCCGGCGCCCAGCCGCGGGCGGAGGCGGCCCGGGGGTCGATCTTCAAGACCGCAATCCCGTTGGTCGCCAGCAGGTGTTCCCAGCCGCGGCCGGAGGCCCAGTCGTCCCGCACCACCGTGGTGTGGGGGCCGCCGTAGGTCATCACCCACACCGGCACGTCGGCGTCCGGATCGGTGCGGTCCAGCCCCGGCGGGAGGAGCAGATAGCCGTACAGCGTGCCGGCCGGGTCCGTGCCGCCGTCGCTGCGGGGGGCGGCCGGAACGGGGATTTCGACCCACTCGAACTCGCCGCGGGCCGTCTTCTCCAGCCCCGGGGGGTTCGCCTCGCCCAACAGGCGGACCAGCTCGCCGTCCCCGGTGCGGAGCAGCACGCGCGGGGGCGTGTCGTGGGCGCTGTAGGTATCGAGGAAGAACCCGCCGTCGGGGGCGACCCGCACCTTGTGCGTGCCGGGCTCCGGCGTGAGCCGGGTCAGTTCGGAGCCGTCCGGGCGGACGCGGTACAGGAACTCGCCCACCGGGTCGTCCTTCGTGCCGGTGAAGAAGATCCAGGGCTCGCCGCCCGATCCCTCCGCGGGCGCGGCGACGGCTTCGACCGATCGCACCTCCCACGGCCCGGCGGCGACGGGGTTGAGCAGCGCCCCGTCCGCGGAGTAGCGGTCCAGGCGCCGCCAGCCGTCCCGCGTGCTGGCGAGGAGGAACGAACCGTCCGGCAGGAAATGCAGATCGCCGGGGCTCTCCACCCAGGCGCCGTCGGATTCGCTGAGGAGTTCCGTCGGCTCGCCGGGTTCGCCCTCGTCCGGGACCTCGACGGCTCGCACGGAGAGCGTGGATTGCACGCGGTCCTGGAGGTAGCCGTACAGCCGATCGCCGTCGGGAAACCAGCCGTAGTGGGCGATCAGCCCGCCGCCGTCGCCGTCCGCGCGGCCCAGCTCCGGCAGGCCGGGGAGCGCGTCGGTGGCCCAATCGACCCACCGCACCGGCCCGCCGGTCGCGGCGACCACGCCCAGCCGGACGGTGGGGTTCGTGGCGCCGGTCTTGGGGTAGCGGGTGCGTTCGATCCGCTGCCCGGAGTCCGCAGGGAACCCGCCGACGTCCGTGGCCGCCGCCTGATCCAGCACGGTGAAGGCGCCGACGGCCCGGTCGTCGTACTCCATCACGGCCAGCCGCTGCGAATCGGGACTCCAGCGGTAGCCCTTCCAGTCGCGGCCGAGGAGTTCCTCGTAGTAGACCCAGTCCGCTTTGCCGTGACGGAGGAGGTCGTTGCCGCCCTCGGTCAATCGCACCTCCGGACCGGCGTGGAGCGACCGGCCGGCGCCGATCAGCGGGACGGCGTACAGGTCGAAGTTCCGGACGAAGGCGGCGGTGCGGCCGTCGGGGCTCAGTTCGGGCAATTCCTCCGTCTGCGGCGTGTCGGTGAGCCGCACAGCAACCGGGGCGGGGCCCTCGCCGACTTCCACGTCCGCCCCGAAGCCGGGGCCGCCGAAATCGACGGCGAACAGGTCCCCGCCGGACCGCAACAGGGCCCGGCGGCGTTCGTCGTCGAAGGTGGCGCCGGCGCCGGTCGGCCGGCGGGCAAACGTCTCCGCCAGACGGCCCTCCACGCCGGCGTCGGTCAGGGCTTTGGAGAGGGCCGCGGCGTCGTAGGCCGGGCGGGCGTCGCCGGTCGCGGCGTCGACGACCTCCGGCGAGCCCTGCTCCGCCGGCGCGAGATACCGCTCCGGCCCGATCCACGTCAGCCCGCGGGGGTAGGAGCCCGTCAGGTCCAGTCGGGCGCTGCCGTACAGGTCCTCGAACCGCAACGGCCGTTTCGTGGCGGCGTCGTCCCGCTCGGCCCCGGCCGGTTCCGTCCGCAGCCGGCCGTCCGGCGCCGGTTCGTCCTGTCCCCAACCGACGGGAACGAGCCAGAGGAGGGCGGCGACCGGGGCGAGGCGAAGGGGAATCACGGGCGGCGTGCGAAAGGACGAACGGTCCCCGTCAGGATAGCGGCGGCCCCCACCCCTCGCCGTCCGGCCGCAGGGTCCATTCGCCCCACCCCAGCCCGGGCGGACCGTCGAGCGGGGCCGCGAACGCCGACCACTCCGCCACGGCGTCGTTCGGCCCGTCGAAGTACAGCGTGACCGCGGGCGCCCCCGGCGGTTCGAGCGTCCCGGGCGCCGGGGCCTGCGGATCGGCGGCCGCCCAGTCCTCCACCCGGCGGCAGGCGGCGAGGGCGGACTCCAGCGTCCCGGGATGGACGGCGAGCGGCCCGGCCCGCTCCGCCGCGGCGAGGCGTCGCGTCCCGGTCGCCCCGCTGCGGTCGGGGGCGGTCCGGACGATCTCCGGCGCCCCCGCCAACCACGCCCGCACCAGTTGGGACCGGGTCGGCGGGGGGATCGCCACGTCTCTCGGCGCTTTGACCTGCCAGCCGCGAGGCCTCTCGACGCGCCACGCCACCGCCCGCCACGCCGCCGGGGAGAACAGCACGACGCCGCCGAACGGCTCCGTGAAGTCGGGCAAGCTGTATCCGTAGCCCGCACGGTGGTCCGACGCCGGCGGAATGAGTGCGACGGCCTCCCCCAGCCGCACCGCCTCGGCGAGGGCGGCCGGGTCGTCGGGGGCGACGGGGTAGTCGGCGTCCCCGGGGTATTCGCAGGCGCCGAACTCGCCGCGTTCCCAGTCGCACGCCTCCAAGGCGTTGATCACCAGCCGGTCGCCCTGCCAGAGGCGGGTGAAGCGGTCGTCCAGCGGGTGCCGGTCGAAGCGGGGGCGGTCGACGACGAACATGGCGGGCGGACCCCCGACCGCCGGCGGCGGTTCACGCCGTCACAGCCGGTCCCCCTCAAAGACGGTGCACGGCGGTGACGGTCGCCTCCTCCGGCGGTTGGGTTTTGGGGCGGGAGAGGTGCACCACGATCGAACCGCCCGCGCCCAGGCCGTCGCGGAAGGCGGCGGACGGGGGGGCGTAGACCCAGACCTCGGCGACGCTCAGTCGGCTGACCGCCCGGGTCCGCACCGGCGGGGCGCCCAGCGCCGCCCGCACCTGCGGGGCCGTCATCCCGACCACCACCCGGCCGTCGCGGACGGCGGCGGTGACCGGGTCGACCGGCATCGCGGCGGCCTCCGCGGCGGTCCGCCAGCGGCCGCCGGCCTGCACCATGCCGAGGTCCCGCAGCCGCCCGGCGACGGCGGCCTCCTCCGGGCTGTCCGGGTTGGCGGCGGCGTAGGCCTCCGTCAGCAACCGCACGGCCGCCTCGTCGTCGCCGACAAGGGCCCGGTACTCCTCGGCGGCCCGGATCAGTCCGCCCACGCCCTCCGGCCGCAGGGACCGCTCCCGGGCCGCCAGCCAAGTCCGCAGGACCTCCGCCGCCCGGTCCGGCTCGTCCCGTTGCCGGAGCAGTTCGGCCAGTTCCGACACGTCCGCCCGGGAGGCGGAGGCGACGCGGGCCGTCCGCCACGCCAGTTCCCGCTCCCGGTACTCCTCGGCGAGGTCCGCCAACTCCGGCAGGCGGACGTCCAGAACCTTCGCCACGGCGTACCCGTTGCGGCCGTCCGAGGCGGCGGTCGCTTCGATGCGGGTCCGCTCCGCCCGGGCGTAGAAGCGTCGGGCCAGCGCCGCCCGGGTCGGTGCGTCCGCGGCGGCGAAGGTCTCCGCGGGGGCACGGTCGTAGGCCGCCAGCAACTCCGCCGGCGGGGGATCGGCCCCCGCGGCCGGCGGCGTCCCGGCGCCCGGCAAGCGGCGGCGGATCTGACCGGCCAACGCGGCGAGATCCGCGTCGCCGTCGTCCCGCACCGCCCGCCACCAGCGTCGCAGCGCCTCGTGGACCAGCGCCGTCCGCTCCGCCTCGGGCAGGTCGGCCGTCGGGCCGTCGCCCTCCCCCTCGTCGGCGGCGTCCAGCAGGGCCAGCTGGGCCCACACGCCCGGCGGAACGCCGGCCGGGGCGGCGTCCGGGCGGTCCGTCGTCTCCCCCGCCGCGTCCCAGCGGAGTTTGAAGGCGTCGCGGCGGGCCTCCCGCGCCCGCCGGGCGAGGGCCGGATCGTTGTAGAACGCGGCCCGGCCCTCCGCCCACGCGGCCAGTTTCTCCAGCGCGGCCGGGTCGTCACGGTCGAGAGCCAGCTTGCGGGAGGTGAACTCGGCGGCGTCGGAAGGCAGCACCCGCACGGCGGTCGATTGCAGGTACGGACCGCCGCCCCCGGGGGCCAACCGGCCGGTGACTTCCACCCGGGCGGCCCCGTTCTCCGCCCGGCCCAGCGAGGACCCCGCCGACGGCCGCACCGTCAGCGGGACGTTCTCCAACCGCAGCGTCCCGCCAGCGACGGCCCGCACCCGGCCCTCGACGCGAAACACCGCCCCGGACCGCTCCCACTCCGGCCAATAGTCGCGGGCCTCGAGGAACGCCTCGCTGCTCATCACCCCCTCCGGCGGGGCCGCGCACGCCGGGGCGCCGGCGCACAGCAGCCCCGCGCACAGGACGAGAAACGCGGCGGGTCGGGCGGGGCGGAACCGGGTCATCGCGCGGCCTCCGCCGCGGGGGGGTCGTCGGCGGGGGAGTCGTCGGTTCGCGGTTCGAGCCCCAGGTCGGCGGCCTGCCGGGCGAGCAACGCCCGCACCGCGGCGCCGTCGGGGTCGGAGAGGTCAAAGCCGACCGCCGCCAGCGTCTCCGGCCCCGTCCAGAGGAAGGCGGAACCGGGCTCCAACCGCAGTTCCCATACGTCGCGCCCCTCCCCCGCGGCGGGGAGCAGGACGAAGTCCCCGTACCGCCCGGCGAGGACCGCCCGCCGCGGGGCGTCGCCGACCGACAGGTCGCCCGGGACCGCGGGATCGCCGATCAGGCGGAACCGCGTTTTGCCCGCGGCGAGGGGATAGAGCAATTCGATCCGCTCCGCCGGGGGGGCCGGCCGGCCGGCGGGTTCGTCCGTATCGTCCTCTCCCTCGGCGGCGGGCGGGGCGGCGGGGGCGGCGACGCGGGCGGCGAAGGCGTCGAGGATCACCCAGCGGCCGCGGTAGAGGGCGTCGTAGGTCTGTCGCCAGGCGGTCCGGTCGGCCGGGGTGCGGGCGGCGGCGGCCTGCCGGGCCAGTTCCGCCGGCGAGAGGGCCGCGAGCCCCGTCACGGCGGTCGTCTCCCGGGCCTGCTGCCGGGCGGCGCGGGCCCGCGGCTCGGCGGCGCGGCCGAGGGTCTCGTAGGCGGCGGCGAGGGCGTCGAACCGCTCCGCGGCGAGGGCGAACTGCCCGGCGGCGAGCGCCTCCTCGGCGGCGGCGGGGGCCTCGGCGATCGTCACCCGGGCCGCCGCCCGCCGCGACTGCACCACGCCCCACCAGGTCGTCAGAGCCACCACCGCCGTCAGCCCCACGGCGATCAGCCGCAGCGGCGTGACCTGCCGCCGGGCCGCCGTCGCCAGCCGCGTCCGCCACGGAACCCGCGGGGCCGCGGGCGCCGCCGCCGGGGTCGCGGGCGTCTGCGTCCGTTCGCGGGCGGCCTGCCGCTTCGTCTTCGCTGCGGCGGGAGAGCGTTCCGGGGCGGCGGGGTAGACGTCCGCCGGCAGGACGAAGTGCGGTTCGCCGCAGTTCAGGCAGGGTTCCTCCCGTTCCCGCTCCGACCGCATCCCGGTCACCACGGCGCCGCAGCGGCAGGGCAGGGAGAACGGCGCCGGGGGCGGGGGCGGCGCCCCGGCCGGCCCGGTCAGCACCCCGAAGCCGGGCAGCCGACGGGCGAAGGGCACCGCGTCCGCCACCCGGTCCGCCCAGGCGGCGGTCAGCGTCGGCCCCGGCATCGTCGGCCTGCGGCGTCGTGGGAGGGGGCGGGAAACGGCGGGGGATGGCACGGGAGCGTGCGGCAGAAGATTGTCGGTTCCGCCCCCGACCTTTCAACGGGGCCCGGCGCCGAACGGTTCATCGGTCCGGCCGCCCGGCGCCCGCCCCGACGCCGCCCGCTGGCTCCCGGCGGGCCGGTCGGGCGGGCGCCGCCGGGCCGCGAGGGCGGGAATGCGAGCGGGACGTCGCCCGCCGCTTTGACCGCCCCCCGACGGCGAGCTAGATACCCGGCCGGACCGTCCGTGCGTCCCGCCGCGCTCGCCCTCGACCGGAGCGCGCCCGGGCCGTCGGGTCGTCGCGGCGCCCGCTCCCCCCGGTCCGACGCCGCCGATGGCTCCGCCCCCCACCGCCCCCGCCGACGACCGCCTGGACGAAGCCCCCGCCGGTCCGGCGCGGCCCCCCGAAACGCCGGCGTCCGCCCTGCTGGACCCGACGGAGGACGCCCAGCGGCGGCTGGACGAGATGCTCGACCTGCTCCGCCGCGAGCAAGCCGAGGCCCACGCCCCGGCCGCCGCCGCTCCGCCCCCCAACCGTCCGCCTGCCGACGCTCCGCCCGCCGCGGAAGCGCCCGTCGCCCAGGCCCCCGTCGCTGAGACCGTCCCCGCCGCGGACGAGGCGGAGGTCCGGGGCGCCGCCCCGCCGGAGCTCGCGGCGGACGACGCCCCCCCGCCGGCCCTCTCCGAAACCGACCCGGCGGAGGCCCCGGAGGCCCAGATCGAGCTGGAACCGGAGCCGCGGGCCGGGAGCGCCGACCGCGGCGAGCCCCCGCCGCCCCCCGGCCACGCCGCCCGGTTCGACTTTAAACCGACCGCGGAGAGCGACGAACAGGCACTGACCGAACCCGCCGCCCCGGCGCCGCCCGCGGCCGAAGCGCCGATGTTGGCGGCGCCCGCAGCGCCCGCAGCGCCCGTGGCGCCCGCAGCGCCCGTGGCGCCGCGGCGGGACGCGGCGGGGCCGGCGGTCGATCCGTTCGAGTCGCTCGCCGGGTTGGGGCTGGCGAAGCCGGCGGGGGCCGCGTCCCCCGGCACGGCCCGGCCGCCGCTGCGGTCCCTGCTGAGCGAGATGTTCGATCTGGACCTCTCCGACGAGCGCGACGACCCCGCCGCCCCGGACGCCGCCGCCGACGACCCGGAACTCTCCGCCAATTGGCGGGAGAGCGATCGGTCGACCCAATGCGGCCCGGCGGCCGCGGAGGGGGGGGACGGCGCCGAGTTCGCACTGACGTTTGAAGAGGACTTGGTCGCCCCGCCCCGAACGGAGTCGCCGCGGACGGCCGACGCCGTCGCGGCAGCGCCCGCCGGACGGTTTGAGCCGACGCGGGAGGCGCCGTCCGCCGTCGAACCCCGCACCGACGTTCCCTTCGAAGAGGAACCTGTCGAAGAGGAGCCGTTCGAAGAGGAGGCTGCCTTCGAAGACGCCGACGCAGAAGCGGCGCCCGGTCCGGAGGACGCCCCCGTCGAACCGGCTACGGGCGGCTCGGTCGAGCAGTCGGTGGACGATTACATGGAGGCGCTGCTCGCCCGGATGCGGCAGGCCCGCGGGGACGAGCCCGCGCCGGCGGCGCCCGCACGCAAACCGGCCGCCAAGCCCGCCTCCAAGCCGGTCGCCGCGGCTCCGGCGCCGAAGTCGGCGTCGCCCTCCGCCTTGACGGCCCCGAAGCCGAAGGCGGAAGAGCCCTCGTCGCCGATTGGCCCCGCGTCGAGCCGCGTCGAGCCGCCGGCACCCGCCCCGCTGCCGCCCCCGCCCTCCCTCCCGCGGTCGCGGGTCGACAAGGAGAAGCTCCGCCAGGAGATGCGGCAGTTGCGGGCGATCGCCAACACCAGCGCCCGCAGCGCGGTGATGGAGTCCACCTGGCGGCGGACCCGCAACCGCCTCGTGATGGAGGTGCTGATGTGCGGCGTCTGTCTGGGTCTGGGCCTGACGCTGGTGGTCACCAGCGTGTGGGGCGACGCAGTGCACTACGGGCTGGGCGGGGCGCTGTGCCTCGCCGCAGTCTGGATCGCCCGGGACTTCGGCCGAACGGTGGACCTGCTCCGCCGGCAGAAGATCGCCGCGACGAAAGCGGCCGCCGCGGAGGCCGCCGAGTCCGGGCTCGCCCCCCGCGAAGCCGGAGAACCGGCGCTGAACGTGCCCTCCGGCGGCTGAGGTCGCCGCCCCCCGGCGGCCCGCCGACCTCGGTTGTCGCGGGCTCAATCCGCGGCGACCCTGCCGTCACCCCGCCCCGCCCCCGACCCCGGCCGCCGCGTGCCCCCCGCCCCCGACCCCGGCGCCCCCGCCCCCGGCGGCGACATCGTCTTCTCCCCCGCCGGCGCCCCCGAATCGCCCGCCGCCCCGGCGGCGCCCGCCGCGGCGGAGGCGGGCGCGCAGTTCGACGCCTGCGTGGCGGAGATTTCCAAGGCGGTCGTCGGCCAGCCGGACCTCATCGAGGGCGTGCTGTTCGCCCTGGTGGCCGGCGGGCACGTGCTGATCGAGGGCCCGCCGGGGCTGGGAAAAACGCTGCTGGTCACCACGCTGGCCCACGTCGCCGGGTGCGACAGCGGCCGGGTGCAGTTCACCCCGGACCTGATGCCCGCCGACGTGACCGGTCACAGCGTCTACGACCTGCAACAGAAGGCCTTCACGTTCGTGCCGGGGCCGGTGTTCACGAACCTGTTGCTCGCCGACGAGATCAACCGGGCCCCCGCCAAGACCCAGGCGGCGCTGTTGGAAGCGATGCAGGAACGCCAGGTGACCGTGGACGGCGAGACCCGCCGGCTGCCGGACCCGTTTCTCGTGCTCGCCACGCAGAACCCGTTGGAGCAGGAGGGCACCTACCCGCTGCCGGAGGCCCAACTCGACCGCTTCCTGTTCAAACTGCTGGCCGACTACCCCGACCGCGACGGGGAGCGGGCGATCCTCGACCTGTACGTCAACGGCACGGACCCGCGGGACCCGGTCGGCCTGGGGGTCGAGCAGGTGTTGGACGCCGACCGCGTCCGCGCCCTGCGGCGGGCGGCCGGCGGGGTGATCGTGGAGCCGGCGGTGACGGACTACATCACCCGGCTGGTCCGCAAGACCCGCGGTTGGCCGGGGGTGGAGGTCGGCGCCAGCCCGCGGGCCGGGGTGAGTCTGGTGCTCGCCGGCCGGGCGGCGGCGGCCTGCCGGGGGCGGGACTTCGTCATCCCGGACGATATCAAAGACCTGGCTCCCGCCGTCCTGCGACACCGCGTCCGCCCGGCCCCGGACGCCGAATTAGAGGGAGTCACGGCCGACGCGTTGGTCGCCGCGATCCTCGATGCGGTCGAGGCCCCGAAGGGGCGAGAGTAGGGCGGGCGCCGATTTAATACCAGCCCGGAGCGCAAGCTCCGGCCGTACCTCGTTCACGTTTAAGAGCAGGTCTCCCACAGGCGTAGCGTCCCGGACCCTTGAAGGGTCCGGGACGCTGGCGTTGTCCACCGCAACGTCAAACGGAAGAGCGCTCTAAAGGCCGATGCCTGCGCATCAGGTTGGTATTGATGCGCTAGACCTTCGCCGCGACGGCCTTGAGGTGTTCGAGGCTCAGCCGGGCGGTTTCGACCGGGCCGGGGCCGTCGGCGAAGACCTCCACGCTGATCCAGCCGTCGTAGCCGGTGTCTTTCAACGCCTTGAGGATCGGCTCGAAGTCGGTGTCGCCCATGCCGGGGCCGAGCAGGTTGGCGTCGTTGGCGTGGAAATGGGCCGTTTGCTCCGGGAAGCGGCGGATGATCTCCGCCGGCGGGTCGCTCTCGCCGCCGACCATCGCTTTGACGTCCTGGTGGAGCCGGATCCGCGGGCTGCCGACGCGGTCCGCCAGGGCGACGGCCTCGGCGCAGGTTTGCAGGAAGTTCGTTTCGCTGGGGGCGAGCGGCTCCAGCGCCAGGGTGACGCCGCGCTCCTCCAGCCGCGGGGCGACCGCTTTCAACACCTCCGCCGCGTTTTCGGTGGCCGCATCCAGGCTCATCCCCTCCTCCAGGTTCCGCTGCTGGGGGGAGCCGAGCACCATCAGGGAGCCGCTGAGGTCGGCGCAGAGATCGGTCAGTTCGATCAGGCGCTGTGCGGTGGCTTCGCGGGCGGCGGCGTCGGCGGTGGTGAGGTGGAAGCCGGTCGTTTTCGCCAGCAACCAGTGCAGGCCGACGACCTCCAGCCCGGCGGCGAAGGCGTCGTTCTTCAAGGCGGCCCGATCGGCCTGCGACAGGTCCGTCGGGGCGTCGGCGAGGGTGAACGGGGCGACCTCAATGCCCGTATAGCCCAGCGAGGCGATCAGGTCGCACTGCTCCCGAAACGTGCGTCCGGGGGCGAGCGTTTCGTTGCAGTAGGCGTAGCGGAACGACATGAGGGCGGGAGGAAAAAGGCGGAGCGGCGCCGCAGTTTAGCGAGCCGGGCCGGGGCCCGCCCCGCCGGCGCCGCCGGCCGGTCGTGACGGCGGCGCCGACTGCGCAACGGCCGGCGAGACGGCCGACAGGGAAGTTCAGGAAGACGCGGCAATCTGGTGGGGTTCGGCAAACCGGGGCGTCGATGCCAGAGCGGTCGGGACGGTTCGCCTGGCCCCCGCGGGAACGCTTCGCGGGACACCGGCGGGCCGTTCACCCCAAGGAACCGCGTCCCCCTCCCACGGAAAGAATCCCATGAAACGGCTTCTCGCCGCGGCGGTCATGACCGCCGTCTGTTACGTCGCCCCGGTCGCGTCGGCCGGACTCTGCGGCGCCGGCAGCCTCGGCTGTACTCCGGACCCCTGCGACGCCGGTTGCGGCCCCGCCGTGAGCGGCGAGGCCTGCCCGGCCGCCCCCTGCACCCGCACCGTGCGGGAGATCGTGTACGATACCAAGCAGGTGCCCTACACCCGCACCGTGTACGACAAGGTCTGCACCCAGGTCCCGGTTCAAAAGACCCGCCTGAAATTGGAGACCTGCTACAAGACCGTGAACTACACGGTCCGCCGCCCGGTGTACAACACCTGCTATAAAGAGGTGTGCTACACCGTCCGCCGGCCGGTCTACAACACCTGCTACAAGGACGTGTGCTACACCGTCCGCCGCCCGGTGTACAACACGACCTACACCTGCGTGAACTACACGGTCAAGAAGCCGGTGTACAACACCTGCTACAAGGACGTGTGCTACACGGTCCGCCGCCCGGTGTACAACACCTGCTACAAAGAGCAGTGCTACACCGTTCGCCGCCCGGTGTACAACACCTGCTATAAAGAGGTCTGCTGCACCAAGTACCGGACCGTCACCGAGAACAAGACCCGCGAGGTCTGCTACACGGTGTGCAAGCCGGTCACGGAGACGAAGACGATCAACGTCCGCGTCAACGAGATGAAGACCGTCCAGCGGACCGTCCCCGGCCCGATGATCCGGAAGGTCGTTCAGGAGCCCGGCCGCTGCGTCTACAACCCGCAGACCTGCCGGTACGAGTACCAGCCCGGCTGCTGCCGGACCGTCTGCTGCCCCGGCCCGGCCCGCACCGTCTGCGAGACGGTCTGCTGCCCGAAGGTCGTGCAGAAGGAAGTCAGCTGCACCCGGTACGTGAGCGAAGTCTGCCGGAAGACCGTGCCCTACACCGTCTGCCGTCAGGTGCCCTACACCGAGACCAAGAAGGTCCCCTACACGACCTGCAGCTGGGTCTGCGAAACCAAGACCCGCAAGGTTCCGTACACGACCTGCAGCTGGGTCTGCGAGACCAAGACCAAGAAGGTCCCCTACACGACCTGCTCCTTCGTCTGCGAGACCCGCACCAAGCGGATTCCGAAGACGACCTGCAGCTTCGTCTGCGAGACCAAGACCAAGCGGATCCCGTACACGACCTGCTCCTGGACCTGCGAGACCCGCACCAAGAAGGTCCCGTACACGACCTGCTCCTGGACCTGCGAGACCAAGTGCAAGCAGATCCCGTACGTGAAGTGCCGCAAGGTGTGCGAGACGGTGATGGTTCCCAAGGTGACCTGCGTCCCCCGGACCGTCTGCCTGACCCGCACCGTGTGCGTCCCCCGCGTCGTCTGCCGTGAAGTCCCGGTCTGCCCGGAAGCCGCCTGCGGCCCGGCCACGGCCTGCGGCCCCGACGCCTGCGACGCCGGCTGCCTGTGATCTGAGCGGCGAGCCCGCGAACGGTTCCCCCGTCCCGGTCCGCCCCCCGTCACGGCGGCCGGGCGACGCGGGGAACCCGCCGCGGCCCGCTTCCCTCAAACCTGCTGACGCTCTTCTCTGCTCCGCACCCTGACGTCGTTCACACCCCGAAGCTCTTCCTGAGTCGCACCCTGACCCTCGACGACCGGCCCGCCCGACCCTCGCGGTCGACAGGGCCAGTTGAAGGAGATCGAGGCGGCTGCACGCGGCGG
>NZ_JBINJD010000129.1:0-14280 GCF_043951915.1 Alienimonas sp. DA493
CGCCGCCTAGCGGCCACGGCGAACCGGGACGAGCGGGAGAGCGGCCCGTCAGGGCGTGAGCGTCGCTCTTTGGCTCGGCTTCCAGCCGATGCGGTGGGCGACGGCCCGCACCGTCGCGCCGGCCGCCGCGGGGAAGGGCTCCGTGTAGACCCGCCACGCCGCGTCGCCCGGCAGCTTGTAGCCGATCGAGGCGCCGAGCGTTTCGCAGCGGATCGTGATCAGGCCGTCCGCCGCCGCGATGACCGGCGTCGCGGTCGTCGGCTGTTCGCCGTTCGGCCAGAGGGTGGCGATCAGTTCCGCCCCGTCGAGCGTGCCGGAGTCGTTCGTCCGTTCCATCCAACGCTCCGTCGCCGTCCGCAGGTCGGTCAGCACGTCGGCGTAGGCGGGGTCCGCGGCGAGGTTGCGGATCTCGTGCGGGTCGGCCTGCGTGTCGTACAGCTCCTCCGCCGGCTTGGAGGTCCCCGAGAGCTGCCACTGGTCCGGGCCAAGGGCGTTCTCCTCAATGAGTTCGGTGATCTTCGCGGCGCCGGCGGCCCGGTCGCGGTAGGGGACGAAGCCCCAGTAGGGCAGGTCCGGCCGCAGGTTGCGGACGTACTTGAACCGCGGCCCGCGGGCGGCCCGAATCGTCTCCGGCGCCGGGTCCATGCGGTCCCGGGCCGCGAACACGTACTCCCGCGGCTCCCCGGCGTGCTCCCCGAGGAACGCCGGGCCGGGCATCCACGCCGGCGGTTCGATCCCCGCAAGGCTCAGCACGGTGGGGGCGAAATCGACGAAGCTCACCAGCCGATCCGTCGTCGTTCCCGGCTCGCCGCGGTCCGGGTGGCCCTGCGGGAACCGCACGATCAGCGGGACCTGGAGGCCGCTGTCGTAGACCCAGCGCTTGTGCCGCGGCAGGCCGTCGCCGTGATCGGAGAAGAACATCACCACGGTGTTCTCCCGCAGTCCGTCAGCGTCCAGTTCGGCCAGCAGGGCGCCGACCTGTTTGTCCAACTCGGCGAGGTTGTCGTACTGCCGGGCGAGGTCCTCCCGCATCGCGGGGGTATCCGGCAGAAAGGGGGGAACTTCGACGGCGGCCCGGTCGGTGACGGCGGGACTGGTGCGTTTGTGGAGCTTGCTCTCGTGGGTGGATGTGAAGTTGAAGACCGAAAAGAACGGGACGGCGCCCGCCGTGCCGTGGCCGGGGCGGTTCCGCCAATGGGCCGTCTTGCTGCTCTCGTCCCAGACGGTGACGGGCGGCGTGAACTGGTAGTCCTGCTTGACGTTGTTCGTACAGTAATAGCCCGCCGCCCGCAGCAGTTCGGGGAAGCAGGTCACCGGCGCCGGCGGGGTGGCCTCCCAGGTGGGAATCGCCCGCAGCACGGGGTCGGTCGCGTCCGCCAGGGCGGCGGTCCGTTTAGTCACGCGCATCGGCCCGGCCCCGGCGCCGGTGGGGTAGGTCCCGGTGACGAGGGCGAACCGGTTCGGCGCGCAGACCCCGTACACCCCGAAGGCGTGCGTGTACCGCGTGCCCTCCGCGGCGAGCCGGTCCAGGTGCGGCGTGCGGGCCAGCGCGTCCCCGTAACTGCCCAGCCGCGGCGAGAGGTCCTCGCAGGTGATCCACAGCACGTTGACCGGTGCCGCCGGCGCCATGTCGGGAGCCGACCCGAGCAGGAGGGCGGCGAGCAGCGGGGCGGCGGACATCGGCGAAACCGGACGGGGGCGAGGCCGCCCGAGCGTACCGATCGGCGTTCGCTGGTTCTTCCCCCCTCTCCCTGGAGGGAGAGGGGCCGGGGGTGAGGGGGACGCACGGTTCACCCGCCCTCGCTCTGTGCGTTGACCGGCCGTCAGGAGAGCGTGGCGGACCGTGAACGACGGTCGAGCGCCGCTGCCCCCTCACCCCCGACCCCTCTCCCCCAAAAGGGGGCGAGGGGGGACGCAGCGGCCGAACCGACTCGTGCCGGCCCTGCTCAGGCGGCCTGGCGGGCGGGGAGGGGTTCGGTCTCGTGCAGGAGCTCCGCGCCGTCTCGGGCGTCCTTCCCCGACTCGCATAGCGGCAGCGTGTCGGGGGGCGGCGGCAGGAGCGGGCGGGCGGCCCGGGCGGGGGAGGTTCCCTCCGTCACCGCCCGCAGGACGGCGGCGAATCGCGGAGTGACCGCCGCCCGGCTGAAGCGGTCCTCCGCCAACCGTCGGCCGGCGTCCCCGAGTCGACGGAGTCGCTCCGTCGGCAGGGCGGCGGCGGCGGCGATCGCCTCCGTGAGAGCCGTCACGTCGTCCGGTTCGCAGGTCCAGCCGCAGGGTTCGGCCCGGGGATCGTCCGGCAGGTCGCCCGTGACGGTCGCGGCCAGTTCGCTGTCGGCCGGCGCCACGCAGAGGGCCGGCGCCCCGGCGGCCAGCACGCCGTACAGCTTGCTGGGCATCAGGTAGGGGATCACGCGGGCGTCGGTGCAGACCAGGTGCAGGTCCGCCGCGGACAGGCTCTCGCCCAACTCCGACTTCGGCTGGTAGGGCAGGAACCGCAGGTTGGTGAGCCCCAGCCGCGTCGCTCCCTCCTTGAGCCCGGCCTCCGCGGCCCCGCCGCCGACCAGCAGGAACAGGATGCGAGGGTCGTCCGCCAGCCGGGCCGCCGCGGCGAGCACGTCCTCGAGCCGCTGCGTGCGGCCCATATTGCCGGAGTGCATCACCACGAACTTCGCCCCCGGCCGGCCGGCCTCGCCGAGGCCGTGCCGCTCCCGGAACTGGTTCCCGACCCGCACCGGCCGGACGGCGTCGGCGTCGGCCCAGTTGGGCAGCACGGCGATGCGGTCGGTCGGCACGCCCATGCGTTCGAAGGTGCGGCGCATGTCCGTTGACAGGGTGACGACCGCGTCGGCGGTCCGCACGGCGGCGTGCATCAGCCGGCGGACGGTTCCCACCAGCGGGCCGTCGTTCAACACGCCCAAGGCCACGCCCAACTCCGGGTGGATGTCCTGGGCGTGGACGACGAACCGGGCCCGGTGCCGCCAGGCGAGCAGCCGGCCGACGATCGCCAGCGGGAACGGGTCGGTCTCCGCGACGACCACGTCCGCCCGCGGCGCCAGCGCCCCCCGCAGCAGCGCCGCGCACAGAAAGGAGCAGTAATCGATCGCCCGCAGCGCCAGCGAACGCTTCGTCCCGCCGGCCAACCGCGTGTGCCAGACGCGCTGGACGACTACCCCGCGCCAGACCGTCGTGCCGGTCTTCGCCGGCAGCCCCTCCGGGTTGGCGTTGGGCCGCCCGCAGATCACCTGCACCCGCCAGCGGTCGACGCGACCGCCGTCGTCGTCGGACTCGCGCCCGGCAGCGAGATCCTCGGTCAATTCCGTCAGCAGTTGACCGGTGGCTTCTGCGTCCGGGCGGTAGGAGCGGTTGAGGAACAGGGCCCGCGGCGGCGCGGCGGCGACGGCCGGGCGGGCGGCGAAGTCGAACTGCAGGCGCCGGGCGTTCCACATGCTCGAGGACGTAGCAGTCCGAGGCGGGTTCGGGGAACGGCGAATCGGGCGGGGCCGCGGCGCGGGATCGCAGGGACTGTCCGGGGACCGTAACGCAAGAAGCCCGCTCCGCGGGGGCGGAGCGGGCTTCGGATGGACGGGCCGACCGCGACGGGCGGGGGTGGGGCAGTTGTCGCGGCCGACCCTCTGGTCGGTGTCAACCGTCAGGTCGATACTGAAGAATAACACCGTCCGGGGCGGGGTCAACCGGTCCGGGACCTGCGAGTCTCAAAAAACCTTGAGAGCCCGACCCCGGTTGACGCCGTCCCCGGACGGTGCACGGACCCGCGGGGGGCCGTCGGATCGGACGCTAACTATTTCAGGCCGTCCTGGGCCACCCCAATCACGCCGATCGCCACGCGGGCGCCGGCGTTGCCGGTCGGCTGGCCGAAGTCGTCCGGGTCGGCGTGCACGATGAAGCCGCGGCCGACGACGCTGTGGGCCCCGTTCAGGGAGATCACCTCGTCGGTGATGTTCACCTTGGCGACGCCGTCCTCGTTGGCGGTGATGTTGCCCAGGTCGCCGGTGTGGCGTTCCTCGTCGGAGGGCCGGCCGTGCTTGTGCTCGCCGACGTCCATGTGACCGCCGGCGCTCTTGCCGGTTTCCGTGTCGGTCAGGTCGCCGAACTGGTGCACGTGGAAGCCGTGCTCGCCGGGCTTCAGTCCCTTCACCTCGCCGGTGACCTTCACCTTGGAGTCGTCGACCCGCTCGAAGTACAGCGTGCCGGAGACGCCGCTGTCGCCGACCGGCATCAGCACGGCGACGGCCTTGGTGACCACGGGCTCGGCGACCGTCCGGCTTGCGGCGGAGGCCGTGGCGGCCTGGGTGGTCGGGCCGGCGAGGGTCCCGGCGGCGGTCAGACCGGCGGCGGAGAGGGCGACGGCGGGGAGGAACAGACGGCGATGCATGAGCGTCGGGGGGAAAGTGGGGTGGGGTTCGGAACCGATGGCGTTCGGGGCGGCCGTTTCAGGCCTTCTTCGTGACGGAGAGGTAAATCAGCAGCACGACGACGGCGCCGAGGACGGATCCGATGAGGTTCGTGGGGTGAAAGCCCGGCTCGTTGCCGAACGGGAGCAGGCTGAACAGAAACCCGCCCACGAACGACCCGACAATCCCTAACAGGATGGTCATGATCCACCCGATGCTCTGCCGTCCGGGCACGAGCAGCCGGGCGATGGCGCCGGCGACGAGGCCGAACACGGCCCACGAAATAATATCCCAAAGCATAATAGATGCGGTTGTATAGCGAAAGTGGGGGGGATACGCCGGGCGGGCGCCCGGCAGACGTCGGGTCGTTTGCACATGCCGTTCCGAACCCGCAACGTCCCCGCCGCTGGTTGCGGAACGACCACCGCCCGAACTGCCAGACTGCCCGGCCGCCCGCCGGTCCGGGGTCGGGCGGGCGCCCCCTTGTCGGCGTCGATCGGCCCCGGTAGCGTCGCCGGCTTCCGCTCTGCCGTGCGGCCCCGTTCGTCACGCGATCCCGTCTGCCGCGATGTCTTCGTTCGATCCCTCCGAAAGCACCGTCGGGCAGAACCTCGACCGCAGCATGGACCTGTTCCGCCGGGCCCACGTCGGCGACGCCGCCCCGGTGCGGCCGACGACTCCCCGACGGGCGCTGCTGGTGCTGGACGGCAGCGGGCAGGACGCCTGCTCGGCCCCGCTGGCGGCCTACCTGAAGGCCCGATTCGGCAGCGAGCTGTTCGTCGCCGACGCCCGCGAGAACGACCGCACGGACGCCAAAGCCGTCGAGGTCGCCGCGCAGCTGCACGCCAAGGCCCTGCCCCGCAGCGAGGGGGAGAGCTACGAGCAGATCCTCGCCGCCGTCGAACGCACCGGCTGCGACCTGGCGATCGTGCCCTGCCCGTTCGGCCGGGAGCCGGAGAGCGTCGGCCCGCACTCCGCCGGGCTGACGACGGACATGCTGCTGGCCCAATGCCCCGTGCCGCTGCTGGTCGTGCGGTGGCCGTTCCCGGTCAAACCGTATTTCAAGGACAACCCGGAGCAGGGCAGCGGCGAGTTTCCGGCCGCCGGCGGGGCCTCGCCCTTCGCCAAGATCGTGGTGATGGTCGTCGGGGAGAACGACGCCGCCCGCCCCGCCGCCGAGTGGGCGACCGGGCTGGTCGCCCCCGGCGGGAGCCTGAACCTCGAACTGCTGTTGGAGGAGGAGTTCTACCAGAACGTCAAAGCCGCCCTGATGGAGCTGGACCCTGACGGGGACGTGTCCCACGAGCGGCTGACCCGGGCGCTGCGGAAGGAGTACGGCAACCTGCACGCCGGGCTGTCGAAGGCCGCGGAGGCCGGCGGCTTCGGCTACGAGTTGCAAACCCGCCGGGAGGAGAGCGCCCCCAACATCACCGCCGGCCCCGGCGACCGACTGGTGGTTCTGCCGCTGGAGCGCGGCGACCACCAGAGCGAAGGCCACGTCGCCGACACCCTCCGCCGCACCGCCAACCCCCTGCTGGTCGTGCCCACCCCCGTGCGGCGGTGAGCGGACCGGCGGAGACCGACCCCGCCGTCATCGCCCCGCCCGACCCGGCGGACCGCCCGCCGCGGCTGCGGTGGCGGATGATCCCTACGGCGGGCTGCGGGGTGTTCGGCCTGCTGTTCGTGGTCTTTGGCGTGATGGGGGTCGTGGCGTTATCCCTGCTTCCGGACGGCGACGCCCGGTTGATTATGCGGCGTGCCTTCCCCCAGACGATCGCGAACGCCTCCGGCGGGCTGCTCTGGCTGGTATCGGCCCCGCTGTGGTGGCGCGGCCGCTGGGGCTGGGCGGCCGGGCTGTCTCTGCTGGGGCTCTCGTTTTTCGTGGCGGGAATTTGGCTACGGCCGTGAGCGACGCGCCGGACGACCCCGCCGTCATCGCCCCGCCGGACCCGGCGGACCGCCCGCCGCGGTTCCGCTGGCGGCTGTTGCCGACAGTCGGGTGCGGCCTATTCGGCGGGCTCAGCCTGTTGGGAACGCTGGCGGGGCTGGCGATGATCATGTCTCGGATCAATCTTGCCGCCGCGCCGCCGGGGACGCTCAATGTCTTCGCCGCTGGAATAGCAATGAATGCCACCGGTGGGCTGCTGTGGATCGCGGCGGCGATCTGTTGGTGGAGGGGCCGCTGGCGGTGGGCCGCCGGGCTATCCGTGTTGGGATTTGCGTTCTTCGCTGCTGCGTCGTCCCTTCCCTGACCAGCCTCTGCCGACGGTCCCGCCGAGCCCCGACCGTGAGGGAGCGGGCCGCTCTCGACCGTGCCGCGGCGGGCGGACTGTCGTAGCGTCTCCGCGTCGCTCCGGCACGAACAGCCGGGCGGACCCGACAGAACGGCCGCCTCCCTGACGGTCGGGGCTCAGGGCGTTTTGCTCAGCCGGTCGGCCCGCCAGAGCGGCTCCGGCAGGCGGTGGTCGCGGAACCAGGCGGTTGCGGTTCGCACCGCCGTCTCCACGCCGACCCGATGGCCGGGGGAGACGAACACCGGCTTGCCCCGCTTGATGTGCGGGTTCGCGACGCTCGCCCCGACAGGTTCGCCGTGCAACTCGATCCGGCCGTCCTCCCGCACGGCGCCGCAGAGCGGCTTCTTGGCGACGCCGATCGTGGGCGCGTCCGCCAGCACGCCGAGGCCGCAGGCCACCCCGCCGCGGCGGGGGTGCAGCACGCCGTTGCCGTCCACCAGCAACAGCGCCGGCGCCCGGCCGGCGTCGCACAGCCGCTCGATCAGCGCCGCATACGCCGGCAGTTCCCGGTAGGTGAGGAACCCGCTGACGTACGGGAACCGCACGGGCGATTCGACCGCCAGCGAAAACGTCGGCTCCGCGGCGTCCGGCGCCATCTCCACGTACGCCGCCCGGGCCGTGTGCGGGGCGGGGTAGGCGACGTCCACCGCCCCAACCGGTCCGGCCTCGAACGACCCCTCCGGCGCCGGCTCGTCCCGGAGGATCACCCGCTCGGCGAGATCGTCCTGCTCCGCCTTGAGGGCGTGCAGCGGGCCGTCCGGGGGGAAGTCTGCGAAGCGGACGCGGCTCAGGTCGACCCGCTCCCCCTCCACCGGCGCCCCCTCGGCCCGCAGCCGCTCGGCCTGCCCGGGCAGCACGCACTCGCCGGAGGCCCGCACCGCCCGCCACGTCGGCACGTCCTCCCACTCGGGTTCGCTCCACGCCGGCGGCGGTCGCCGGCAGACGGTTCCGACCCACACCGCCGCGGACTTCGCCCCCAGCCCCGCGGCGAGGTCCCCGAACGTCGTCGCCCGCCCAGCCGGCACGCTCTGCAACAACCCCGCCAACGCCGCGGTCAGATCCGGCGGGGTGAGGGCGAAGGGGTGCACGGCCGGATGTTAGCGGCGACGCGGGCGAGGCTCGCTGCCGTCTCGCGGATCTCGTCCGCCGCCTCCAGTCGTTTCAGCGCCGCCTCGGGAAGCCCCGCCGTGCCGTGGGCGGCGCCGAGGATCTGCCCGCACATCGAAGCAACGGTGTCCGTGTCGCCCCCGCACCCAACGACCTCTGCGATCGTCTGCACGAACTCCCGGCTCCGCGACGCGGCGAGGAGCGCCAGCGGGACCGAATCCGCCGCCCACCCGCTCGCCCCGAACCGCCCCGCATACTCCTGCGGCGACAGGCGTTCGCCCCGCGCCGCCCGCAGCCGATCGCGGCAGAGGCAGTCCGGCGGACGATCGGCGAGGGCGGCGGGCAGGTCGGCGAGGGGCTGCCCGGCGGCGGCGTGCTGCACGGCCCGCACGATCAACAGGGCCCCGGCGACGGCTTCTTCATGGTGATGGGTGATGCGGCTGACGTCCCGCAGCAGGCGACGGTCGTCCTCCTCGTCCGGATCGAGCACGAACGCCAGCGGGGCCGCCCGCATCGCGGCGCCATTGCCGGCCGACCGCTCCCCGGCCGCCCCGACGAGCGCCCAATGCCCCCCGATCTCCAACTCCCGTAGGGCCTTGAGGGTGCTCGCCCCGACGCCGCGGAACCGCCGCCCGCGGTGCCAGCGGGCGAAGGCCGCGGCGATCGCCTCCGGGTCGGCGGTCCCGTCCGTTTCGATCAAGGCCTCGCAGGTGGCGAGGGTGAACTGCGTGTCGTCGGAGAGCCACAGGTCCGCCGGCTCCTCAAAGGTCTGCCCCGCCGGCCCGTTCTCGAAGGGGCCGGCGAGCGCGTCGCCCAGCGCCCCGCCGAGCAAACAGTCGGCGATGCGGTCGGCGAGTTTGAGTCCCGGCATCGGCTAGCGCACTGACTCGATCGCCGTGGGCGGGGCGCCGATGTCGACGACGTGGACCTCGCCGGTCCACTGCGGCGCCCCGGTCGCGGCGTAGCCGGTCTTGGGGGCGACGAAGGTGGCCGTCGCGTCGGCCCGGACGCAGCAATCAGCGTCGTACGGCGAGCCGCCGTCGGCGTCGAAGCCGGTGGGGACGTCCACCGCCAGCGCCTTCGCCCCCCGGGTGCGGGCGGCGTTGATCGCCCACACGGCGGCGTCCATCGGCGCCCGCGGGGGGCCGCTGGGGCCGGTGCCCAGCAGGGCGTCGACGATCCAGCCGCCGGCCGCCGCCTCCGCCAGTCGGTTCGTCAAATCCGCCTCGTCCAGCGCCGTCCAGTCGGTCCAGGGCAGGCCCATGCGGCGGGCGACGCGGGCGTTCATCGCCGCTTCGCCGGGCTCGTCCTCTTCGCTCGGGGGCTCGGGAAACGGGGCGAACAGGTGGACCGTCGCCCCGCGGATCGTCAGGTGCCGGGCGAGGGCGAAGCCGTCCCCGCCGTTGTTGCCCTTCCCGCAGACGATCGCCACGGCCGGCGAATCGTCGTCACTGAGTCCGGCGAGCAGTTCCGCGCAGCCGCGGGAGGCGTTTTCCATCAGCACGGCGCCGGGGAGGCCGTACTCCTCCAGGCAGACCCGGTCGACGTCGCGGCACTGGGCGACGGTCAGCGCCGGCGGAGTCGGGGATTCCACGGGACGGTCGGGGAAACGAACGGGGTTGTGCGGACGGCGAAACCGCAGAGGCCGTCGCGGCAGGACGGGTTCGGTGCCGTGCGGGGGGGCCGGGCGTTAGCATGAAGTTCGCATTCTGTCGGGGCCAGCCTAGAACCCCGACGCGCCCTCCCGCCCCGCTGCCCCCTTGCTGGACGATTACGCCGACCGCCGCGCCCTCGTCACCGGCGCCAGCAGCGGGTTGGGGGCGGCGTACGCCCGTACGCTGGCGGCTCGGGGGATGCACCTGGTGCTGGTCGCCCGGCGGGAGGGCCGGCTGCGGGACCTCGCCGCGGAACTGGACGCCAAACACCGCACCCGCTGCGAGGTGATCGCCGCGGACCTCTCCAAGCCCGGCGAGGTCGCTCGCGTGGCGGACGCCGCCGCCGAGGACGGGCACGGCGTGGAACTGCTGGTTAACAACGCCGGCTTCGCCATCGCCGAGGACGTCCCCCACACCAATCGGGCCGACGCCCTGGCGATGGTGGACCTCAACGTCCGGGCCCTGACCGATCTGACGTATCGGTTCCTCCCGCCGATGCTCGCCCGCGGTCACGGGGCGGTGCTGAACGTGGCCAGCGTCGCCGCGTTCACGCCGGTCGCTTACATGGGTGCCTACGCGGCCAGCAAGGCGTACGTGCTGCACTTCTCCGAGGCGCTGTGGGCCGAGGCCCGCGACCGCGGCGTCACCGTGACCGCCTGCTGCCCGGGACCGACGCGGACGGAGTTCTTCGACGTGGCCGGCGTGCAGGGCTGGTTGCAGAAGCGCCGGGCGCTCGACCCGGAGACCGTCGTCCGCCGCAGTCTGCGGGCGATGGAAAAACAGCGGCCGGTCGCGGTGATCGGCTGGAAGGAGAAGTTGCAGACCCTCGCCGTGCGGCTGGCTCCCCGCCGGGTTTGCGTGCTGGAGAGCCGCAAGTATTTCCGTCCGAAGCACCGCGACGCGGATCCCCGGCTGCTGTCGGCCGCGGAGGGCGCCGGCGACGAACCCGTGGTCGATTCGCCCTCGGATCATTCCCTCGACTCCGTCAAACGGGCCGGATGACGACGCTCGCCCTCGCCGTGTCCCTGTTCGTCCCGGCCGCCGTCCCGCCCGACGCGCCGCCGCCGGTTCCGGTGATCTTCGACACGGACCTCGGCAACGACGTCGACGACGCCCTCGCCCTCGGGATGTTGCACGCCCTGGCGGACCGGGGCGAGTGCGAACTGCTGGCCGTCACCACGACGAAGGCCCACCCGCTGGCCGCCCCGTTCGCGGACGCGATCAACACCTTCTACGGCCGCCCGGACGTGCCCGTCGGGGCGGTCTCGACTGACCGCGTGCTGAACGGCCCGACGCCGGCGGAGGGCCGGTTCCTGAAGTTGGCGGATGCCGAAAACCCGGACGGCTCCCGCCGGTTCCCGCACGACCTGTCGCACGATCCGGCGGAGGTTCCCGACGCCGTGCCGGTGTTGCGGCGGGCGTTGGCCGGGGCGGCGGACGGCTCGGTGAGCGTCGTGCAGGTCGGGTTCAGCACGAACCTCGCCCGGTTGCTGCGGAGCGAACCGGACGCGCACAGCCCGCGGTCCGGGCGGGAACTCGTCGCGGCGAAGGTGAAGCGGCTCGTGGTGATGGCGGGCGACTTCGCCGGCGGCGGGCCGGAGTACAACGTCCGCGAGGACCGCGACGCGGCCGCCGCCCTGGCCGAGGGCTGGCCGACGCCGGTCGTCTGGAGCGGCTACGAAATCGGCGTCGCCCTGCCGTACCCGCCGGAAAGCATCGAGCAGGACTACCGCTACGCCGCCGCCCACCCGCTGCCGGAAAGCTACCGGCTCTACAACCCCCCGCCGCACGCCCGGCCGACGTGGGACCTCGCCGCCGCGCTGTACGCCGTGCGGCCGGACCGGGGAGATTTTCGCCTGTCCGAACCGGGCCGGGTGACGATCGCCGCGGACGGCCGCACCGCGTTCGCGCCGTCGGCGGACGGCCGGGACCGCATCATGCTCCCGCCGACGGAGGCCGAAGCGGCCCGCGTCGTCGCCACCTTCGCCGCCCTGTGCAGCCAGCCGCTGCGGGGACGGTGAGCCCGGAGCGCAAGCTCCGGCAGTGGGTTCGATGCAAACCCGCTCTACGCCGCGGCCCGCTGATCGCCGGGCGGGGCGTCGGCCGGGGCGGGGGGCGTGCGGCCGGCGGAGGACTCCAGCCCGTGCACCCGCAGGCCCTCGGCGGCGACCGGCTTGGTCCGCGGGGGCAGGAACCGCTTGCGGCACCACGCCACCGCCGGCTTCTCATAGTAATGGTGGAACAGCGCCGCAAAGGCGAGGCTCACCGTCAGGGCGAACGCCGCGAGCGGCAACATCGCGCTCAGTCCCCCGGCGAGCCAGCCGAAGGCCGCCGCCGCTTTGAACAGCACGCTGAACACCGCCTGGTGGCCGAGATACCAGGCGTAGCTGACGTCGCCGAACCAATGCGAGAGACGGGAGCGCCCGATCTTCCAGCCGACGTCCTCCGCCAGCACCAACCCGAGCGTCAGCACGACGAACGCGACGCCGCGGGTCCACACCTCCCAGTAACCCAGCGGCCCGCCGCGCTTGATCCCGCCGGCGACGATCGACTCCGCGGAGACCAGGGCGAACCCAATCGCCCCCAGCACGATCAGCGACGTGGCGAACCGGGCCCCGGTGCGGGCCGCCAGCCGGGGCCGCAGCCAGGCGACGCCCGCCCCGGCGGCGAACAGCGGCGTGTACGGCTTGGCGATGAAGTCCAGCGGGTAGTCCAGGGCCACGCCCGCCTTCCCCGCCGCCCAGACCGCCCCCAGCCCGGCGAGCAGCGGCCACATCAGACGGCGGTCCAATAGGCACAGGCCGAAGGCGGCGTAGAACAACACTTCGTATTGCAGCGTCCAGGCGACGCCCAGCACCGGCGCCGCCCGCCCGGCGATCCCGCCGACCCAGTCATGGTCCAGCGGGACGAGGGTCGCGGCGGCGACTAGCTTGAGCGGGTCGGTCGGCACGGTGGACTCCGGCATCGAGCCGGGCCGCAGCGTGGCCAGGACGAAGGCGGGGACCGCGAACAGGGCGAACATCGCCACGTAGGGCACGTGCACCCGGATCACCCGCCGCCGGGCGAACAGCCACGCCCGCCGGGCCCGCTCCCGCAGGGCCGTCCGGGTCGCCCCGCCCGCGGCGGCGAGGTCCCGCGTGTGGGCCGTCGCGATTACGAACCCGCTGAGCACGAAGAAGAACTCGACCCCGGCGCTCCCCGGCGCCGTGGCGGCCAACGCCCAGTCCGCCCCGAAATACTGGGCGCCGGCGCAGATCCCCCCGAGATGAAACAGCACCACCCCCGCGGCGGCGAGGCCCCGGCCGGCGTGCAGGGAGTGGTACACGGAGGGGCTCGCTCGGTCTGGGGGGGACGCGCCCGGCATAACTCCCCCGGCGTCCCCCCGGCAAGGCCGGCCGCGGTTCAGTCGCCCCACGCTTCAGGCGGGAGGAAGCGGGGGAACTCCGTGCGGAGAAACCCGTGCATGTCCTCGTGCAGGTCCGGGTGGCTGTACCGCATCGCCTTGGGCACCAGCGTGCCGCTGACCGGGTCCTTCAGGAGCATGTCCACGTAATCGTGGAAGTAGACCACCCCCACCCAGAGCCGCCCGCCCCCGCGGAACCGCACGTTGACGTAGTCCGGATCGCCGTCGTCGAACTTGGCGTCGTAGCCGCTCTCCAGGGCGGCGGCGTGCAGCATGCGGGCGTGGTTCTCGCGGGCTTCGTAGGGGAGCACGGGCGCGACTCCCGACGCGGGGCAGGGGCGGGGACACGGGACGCCGCATTCTAACCGACCTGGCGCCGTCGTCGCCCGGGCGGTCTTCACGGGTTCCCCGCGGGGCGCCCCCGGGGTTACATCCCCCCACGCCCCGTTCGCCCGTTCCCCCGCACCGCGTCCCCTTGGCCGACGATCCGGCGACCGACGATCCGCATCTGCTGCCGTTCCCCGCCGGCGGCGACGGGGAGGCCGCAGGCTCGGACGACTGGGAGGAATCTGACGACGACACGCTGTCGTTCGGCGAGGGGGAGGACCTGGAGACGGCCTACCGCCGGGCGTTGGCGGCGGTGGACGAGGCCGGGCCGACGCTCGCCCCGGAGCCGCCGCCGACGGCGGACCGCACGACCGACGAGCCGGGCGAGGGCGCCCCGGACGACGCCCCCGCCGCCGAGCCCGGGGCCGCGGCCGCCGCGGCCCCCGGGGAACGGCCGGCGTCGGACCCGCCGGCCCGGGTCACGCCGCGGGAGGTCGTCGAGGCGGCGCTGTTCGTGGGCGGGGCGGGGCTGACGGCGGAACGGGCGAGCAAACTGCTGCGGAGCACCTTCACCGACGCCGACCTCGCCGCCGCCGTCGCCCAGCTGAACCGCCGCTACGAACTCGAGGGCCGCCCCTACCGGGCCCGGGCCGGCGAGGACGGCTACCACCTCCGTCTGCTGCCGGAGTACGAACCGCTCCGCCGGCGCCTGTACGGGCTGGGGCCGCGGGAGGTCACGCTGCCGCCGGACGTGCTGGAGACGCTCTCGGTGGTCGCCTACCGCCAGCCGATCACCGCCGCGGACGTCGAACGCACCCGCGACAAGCCCTCCGGCGGGGCGCTGCGGCGGCTCGTCCGCCTGGGCGTGCTGCGGATCGTCAAACCGGAGCCCCAGGGCGACGGCGCCGAAGCCGGGGCGGGCGCCAGGGAGAAGGCCGAACCGACCTACGCCACGAC
This sequence comes from Alienimonas sp. DA493, assembly GCF_043951915.1. Taxonomy (NCBI): domain Bacteria; kingdom Pseudomonadati; phylum Planctomycetota; class Planctomycetia; order Planctomycetales; family Planctomycetaceae; genus Alienimonas; species Alienimonas sp. DA493. The sequence goes on from NZ_JBINJD010000129.1 coordinate 14,156, forward strand.
CGACCGCTTCCTCGATTTGTTCGGCCTGGGCTCGCTGGACGACCTGCCGGTCCCGGCGGATCTGCGGTTCAAGTAATCCCATGCTGTCGGGAGGCGACCTCCGTGAGCCCGAAGCGCAAGCGAGG
>NZ_JBINJD010000012.1:0-62070 GCF_043951915.1 Alienimonas sp. DA493
GTCAGCCGACCCCGGCCACCCCACGTGCAGGCTCATGGGCGCCGCGAAAAACGGTCCGCAGAGCGGACCCTACGGGTCGTCCGTCACGCAGCCGTGAGGATCGCTCGCCGGCCCGTCAGCCGTTGTGCAGGAAGTGGCAGACGTCGCCGTCGCGCATCACGTAATCCTTGCCCTCGACCCGCAGGCGGCCGGCCTCGCGGATCGCTTTTTCGCTTTTGAGCTCTTCTAAATCGGAGACGCTGTAGGTCTCGCAGCGGATGAAGCCGCGTTGGATGTCGGTGTGAATCTGTCCGGCGGCCTCCGGGGCCGTGGCGCCGACCGGCACCGTCCAGGCCCGCACCTCCTTGGGGCCGGCCGTGTAAAAACTTTGCAGGCCCAGGGTGCGGTACGCCGCCCGGGCCAGCTTCGCCAGGGCCGGTTCTTCAAGACCGACCTCGGCCAACATCTCGGCCCGGTCTTCCTCGTCCAGTTCCGCCAGTTCGCTCTCCAGTTGGGCGCAGACCGGCACGACGTCCGCCCCCTCCCTGGCGGCGAAGTCCCGCACGGCCTGGACCAGCGGGCCTTCGCCGGCCGGGTCGGAGTCGTCCACGTTGGCGATGTACAGCACCGGCTTGGCCGTCAGGAAGGCGAAGCCGCGGAGCAGTTTGCGCTGCTCCTTGTCCTCGATTTCGAGGCTGCGGACCGGCTTTTCCTCGTTGAGGACGGCGCCGACCTGTTCCAACAGGGCGAGCTTCGCCTTGGCCTCCTTGTCGCCGCCGCGGGCCAGCTTGGCGGACTTTTGGCTGGCGGATTCGACCGTTTGCAGGTCGGAGAGCAGCAGTTCGGTCTGGATCGTCTCGATGTCGCGGACCGGGTTCACGTCGCCGTCGACGTGGGTCACTTCGCCGGAGAAGCAGCGCACGACGTGGCAGACCGCGTCCACGTTGCGGATGTGGCTGAGGAACTTATTGCCCAATCCCTCGCCGGTGCTGGCGCCCTTCACGAGGCCGGCGATGTCCACCAGCCGGACGCTGGCCGGGATCACCTTCTGGGAGGTGATAAAGGACTGGATGACGTCCAGCCGCGGGTCCGGCACCGGGACGACGCCGACGTTCGGCTCGATGGTGGCGAAGGGGTAGTTGGCGGCCAACGCCCCGGCCTGGGTGAGGGCGTTGAACAGGGTGGACTTGCCGACGTTCGGCAGACCGACGATGCCGGCTTCCATGGGAGAACTTACGGGGCGGGGCGGGGGGAGCGGCGGCGAAGGATACCCGAGCGCCGCCCGAACCGGCAGGCCCACGGCTTGTTGTTGTCGGTAGACTGGCCCCGTCGAACAGGAACCCGCCCGTGCCCGACCTCAGCCGCTACGCCGATTACGTCGAACACCCCCGTTACGGCCGTGGGCCGCGGTTCACGCCAGATTCGTGGAAGGGCGTGCTCGGGTTTGGAGGCGTTCGCAGGTTCGACGATCGTCCGATGGCGATCCCGGGGACCTACGTGCGGGCAGACGTCAGTCGGCAGAAGTGGTCGGTCGTGCCGCGAGCGGGCTACTTTGATCAGGACTGCGGGTGTGTGGACTGCGGCCGCCGGTTTATCTGGTTCGCCGAGGAACAGAAGCACTGGTTCGAAGAATTGAAATTCGACCTCGCCGCGTGGTGCGTCCGTTGCGTGGAATGTCGCCGGCGGATTCACCGCGAGAAGGCTTTGGCGGACCGCTACGCCCGCGTCGCCGACGCCGGACCGGCCGCGGCGCCGGACGACCTGCTCGCCGGGGCCGCCGCGGGGGTGCGGCTGATCGAACAGGGCGTGTTCGGGCCAAAGGCCCACCAGCGGGTCCGGGCGGCGTTGAATCGGCTGCCGGACGACCCGGAACTCGTCGCCGCGGCGGACCGGCTCCGTCGGCGACTCGACGCGGCGGCGGAACGGCCGGAGCCGACGGCCTGAGGGCCGCCTCACTCGCCCCAGTACCAGACCGTCACCACGCCATCGTTTTGGTCCTCGCTGTGCGAGATCGAAATGACGTGCTCACGCCCGACGGAGGTGGCGAAGTCGGCCGCCTCCTGGAACAGCGTTTCCCAACTGCTCATCGAACTGCGGAACAGGCGGAACTGGACAGTCATCGGGACTGGCTCTCGGACGGGGAAGGGACAGGGCGGAACGCCGGGCGGCTCCCGTCAGTTCAATCGCCCGCGCCGGGTTTGAGGAACCGTTCGAGAAACGCCGCGATCTGGGCGTTCGATTCCTCGTTCGGGGCGTGCTCCGGACGGTTCGTCATCGCGACGCGGTTCTCGTAGCCGAGCAGGCGGTTCACCGCGACGCTGTGATTGAGGGCCCGCCAACGCTCCGTCGGGTCCTCGGCCCCGCCGGACACCAGGAACGGCCGCGGCGCCATCAACGCGTGGAGTTCGTGCAGGTCCCGGCCCTGTCGAATCAGCTCCGGGTAGGCACCGAACGCGGGGTTCTCGGCGGTGGGCGGGCCGGAAGCGGTTCGGGCCCGTCCGGCGCCCCAGCGGCGGTGCTGCGGGGGAACCTCGGCGGCCGGTTCGTTCGCCCCTTCCGCAGGGGGCGGGGCGGGTTCGTAACCGAGGTACCACGGTTCCCAGTAGTTCACGCTCGGCCGGCTCTCGTCGAAGACGACGCCCGGGTCCGACCAGACGCCGGCGGCGAACTTGTCGTACAGGCAGGCGGCGAACAGGGCCCATTTCCCGCCGTAGGAGTGACCGACGACGGCCACGCGGTCGGCGTCGACCTCCGGCTGCGCGGCGAGCACGTGGTAGGCGTTCGCCGCCCCGTAGGCCAGCGCCGACAGCGGTTGGAGTTCGGCGTCCTCCCGGCTGGGGTAGTACAGCGACGGCTGACAGCCGACCGACAGCGTGACGAAGCCGCGGCGGGCCAGTTGGCGGGCGAAGTCCCGGTGCGGCTTACCGTCGCCGACGGCCGTCTCCGGTTCGTAGTACACCACCAGCGCCGCGGGCCGGGGGGCGTCGCCCGGGGGAATCAGCAGGTAGCCCTCGGTCGGATGATCCGGGGCCAGTTCGAAGCGAACCCGGCGCTGTTCGTAGCCGTCGCGCTGCGACGTGCCGAGCGTTTCCACGTTCGGCCGTTCGATGACGGCAGGCCACGGTCCCAGCAGGCGGTCCCAGGCCCGCCGGATCTCCCGCCGCCGCTGTTCCCACTGGGCCGGCGTCTCGACCGGCCGGCCGTCGTCGAAGAGAAGCGGGGACCGATAATCGCCCAACTCACCAACGAGTTGCGGCGGCGGCGTGAACATCGATTCGCCGCCGCAGGCGGGACCGCACAGGGAGCAGCCCGCGAGGAGCAACGCAGCGGTTCGGAACGACATGGCGCCGGCGAGTGGGGAGGAACGATCGCCCCGGCAACCTACCGGTGCGGGAGCATCGAAACACTTCGGGGGCCGCCGCCGGTTCACCCGTCTTTCAGCAGCGCCTTCAAGGCCGGCCAGTCGCGGGTGTTGGCGACCTGCTCGGCGGTGAGGCCGGCCCGGCGGGCCTGATAGACGCCCCAGGTCGCGGCGCCGACGGCGGAGGGGGCGTGGGCGTCGGTGTTGACGACGATCGGGATGCCGCGGGCGGCGGCGGCTCGGGCGTGTTCGGCGGAGAGGTCGAGGCGCTCGGGAGCCGCGTTGATCTCCAGCAGCGTGCCGGTGGCGGCGGCCCGGTCGAGGAACGCGTCCCAATCAATGTCCGCCCCCGACCGCTTGCCGATCAGCCGGCCGCTGGGGTGACCGATGCAGTCCACGTGCGGGCTTTCGAGGGCCGCCGTGAGCCGCTTCATGATCTGCGCCCGCGGCTGGGTCAGGCCGTAGTGCAGCACGGCGACGACCCAGTCGGCGTCCGCCAGCACGTCGTCCGGCAGGTCGAGCGTGGCGTCCTCGAGGATGTCGCACTCGATCCCCTTCAGAATCCGCACGCCGGGCGTGAGCACGTTCGCCGCGTCGATCGCCCGCCAGTGGGCCCGCAGGCGTTCGGCGTTCAGGCCGTTCGCCATCGTCACCCGCTGCGAGTGGTCGGTGATTGCGATGTACTTCAGCCCCCGCGCCTTCGCCGCGGCGGCCATCTCGCGGACGGTGCCGGCGCCGTCGCTGGCGGTCGTGTGCATGTGCAGATCGCCGCGGAGGTCGTCCAGCGTGACGAGTTCCGGCAGCCCGCCGCCGTGCTCGAGATCGGCGACCCGCAGCACGCCGTTGCCGCCCTCGCGAAGTTCAGGGGGGACGAACGCGACCCCCGCCGCGGCGTACACGGCCTCCTCGGTGGCGCTGTCGACCGGGACGCCGTCGCGCATCAGGCCGTCGTCGGTCAGCTTGAGGCCGGCGGGGGAGAGCCAGTCCCGCAGGGCGGCGACGTGCGTCTTCGATCCGGTCCCGAGGATCAGCCCGGCGCCCCACGCCTCCGGGGCGTTGACGACCAACTCCGCCTCCGTCGGCCGGCCCGGATCGACCGTCAGCCGCACGCGGGCGGTGCGTTCGGTGCGGCTCGTTACCTCCGCGACCAGCGGGTGGGAGCAGAACGCCTCGACGGCCGCCGCCGGCTCGGTCGAGGCGGCGGAGAGGTCCACGTCGCCCACGGATTCGGCCCGCCGCCGCACGCTACCGACCGGCTCGCAGGCCGTGGTCCCGGCGGCGGCCCGCACGGCGTCGGCGAGGCTCTCGGCGATCGGCAGGCTCCGGGCCAGCAGCGACCGGGCGATCCCCTCCCGCACCAGGGCGAGGTTGGCGAGGATCTTCTCGCCGGTCTTCTTCCCGAACCCGGGCAGCCCGGCGAGCGTGCCGTCGGCGATCGCCGCCTCCAGACCCTCCAGCGTCTCGACGCCGAGGTCCCGGTAGATCGCCCCCACCTTCTTCGGCCCCAGCCCTGGCAGGCGAAGCATCGTCCGCACCCCCGGCGGGACGCCTTCCCGGGCCTCCTCCAGGGAGGGAAAGGTGTCGGTCTCGATCAGCGTCGCCACGTTCGCGGCGAGGTCCTTGCCGACGCCCTGCAATTCCGTCAGCGGACGCCCCGCGGCGAGCAGGTCCGCGGCGGGCTCGGCCAGCCCTTTGAAGGTGCGGGCGGCGGAGCGGTAAGCCCGCACGCGGAAGGGGTTGGCGTCGGCGATCTCCAGTAGATCCGCCAGTTCTGTCAGCCGGGCCGCGATCGTGCCGTTGCCGGGCGCCTCCGCCGCGGGCGGGTGGGCCGCCGTCGGGGAGTCGTCGTCCGGGGTCTCCGTCCCGCGGCTCACTGGGCGGCGATCTGCACGTCCGGGGTGGCGGTCGGCTCGACCGGCCGGTGGCGGAAGCGGGCGATGCGGGTGCGACCCGCCCGGGGCGTCAGCCGCGTCCGTTCCAACTCCGCGCGGAGCAGCTGGGCGGTAATCAGCCGCGGCTGGGCGGCGGCGGAGTCGCCGGAGGCGGGGGCCGCCGGCTCGGCCGGCGCTGCGGGGTCCAGCGTCGGGCCCTCCTCCGGCTCCGGGGCCGAAAGGCGGGACGGGGCCGCCTCGGCGTCCGAGTCGGCGTCCGTTTCGGGGGCGGTCTCCTCCGCGGCCTCGCTCGGCCCGTCGGCCGCCTCCTCTCCGGGGGTCGGCGGACCGGTCAGATCGACCTCGTTCGGCTCTACCCGGAAGGAGGACCGGGCGCTCGGGTCGTCGCCGTAGCTGTCGCCGGGGAACAGGTCGTCGCCGAAGGCGGGATCTTCGCCCGGAATATCGGAGAAGGATCCGTCGCCCGGTTGGCCGACGATGCCGGGATCGCCGCCGAAAGCGTCGCCCGTGCCGCCGGGACGCTCGATGCCGCCGGGGTTCCTCCCGTAGTCGCCCGGGGTGGCGCCGCCGATCGGGCGGGAGTCTTCGAAGTTGCCGGTCGCCGGGGCGTCGAAGTCCGGGAAGGATTCGTCGGTGGAGGGCACCGGGCGGGTACGGTCGCCGGGCGGGTCGGCGAGGCCGCCGCGGTCGCGGCGGAAGGGGGCGGTATTCTCCGCCGGCCGCACGCCGCTGCCGGGGGCGTCGCCGAAGTCGACGTCGGCGTTCGACCCGGTCATTGGGTCGTCGCCGAAGTCGTCGTCCGTCGGGAGCTCGTACGGGTTGCCGGTCGGCCGGTCGTCGTCCGGGAAGTCGTCGGAGAACTCGTCGCGGACGGAGTCCTCCGGCGTGCGGGGGGCGGCGGGGCGGTCGCGATCCGAGGGGGCGGCGTCGTCGAAGGAGTCGTCGAACGCCGGGGGTTCGAGGTCGTCCAGCGGGTCGCGGCCGGGGCGATCCCGGTCCGTCGGCGGAGCCGGGCGGCGCCGCGGGACCGGGTCGAGGTCGTCGTCGCGGTCGTCCGGCGGGTCGGCGAAGACGGGATCGGATTCGATCACGTCGTCGTCCCCGGGCACCGAATAGGAGGTGCAGTTCCCGCCGGGGCAGGAGGTCCCGGTCCCGCCGCACGGGTCGGCGCAGGGCGAGCAGACCGGCGCCGGCTGGCAGCAGGCGTCGCTCAGCGTGACCGCCCCGCGGGAGGAGCCGTACACGCTGTAGGAGGTCGTCCCGCCGTAGGGCACGGCCCCGCCGGCGTAGCTGGAGTTGTAGAACGACCCGCCGTACCCGGCGTCCGTCACCGTGCCGCCGTAATAGGTCGTCCCGGCGTCCAGGACGGAGTCGCCGTAGGAGGAGACCGTCGGCACGTAGGAACTCCCGCCGTAGTAGGAGGTCCCGTAGCCGGCCGTGGTGACGGCCGGGGCGTAGGAGGCGCTGTAGACGCTCGGGGAGGCGTACCCGGCGGAGACGACCGACCCGGAGGAGACGACCGGCCGCTGGAAGACGCCGAAGACGTCCCAGAACGGCCGCACCGTCTGCGTGGAGACGCCGCTGTAGGGGTCCGTGTAGGTGGTGTACGCCCGCAGGCCGTAGAAGCTCGTGTAGGCCTGGGCGCCGAGCCCCGCGGGCACGGCGAGGGCGGCCAGCAGCGCCGCGGCCCCGGCCCAGCGGCGCCCGCCGAACCAGCGTTCCGCGAGTCGCCGGGGAGAGAACCGCGACCGCCGCGAGAGGGAGGGCCGATCGAAACCGCGGGCGGGGCGGGGCATGCGGAGCGGAGCGGGACCGGGGGCGAAAGGAACGGCCCCGGTTCTACCGGGCCGCGGGGCGTTGTCAAACTCTGCGGAGCCTGCCGGTGTCCCGGGGATTCGCCCGGGCCGGGTGGACGGCCGCCCGTCGCCGACCACACTGCGAGGCCCCGCCCCACGCCCCGTTCCCGACGCCCGCGATCGCCGCCCCACCGCCGGCCCGCCGTCCCCCGATCCCGGCGCCGCGGGGACTCCCCCGGGGGCTCCCGCGGCGCGACGAGTTTCGTCCCGAGGCCCTGTTCGGCCCGGACTATCGGCGGACCGGGCCGGCCGTCCTGGTCGGCGGCGGGTTCAGCGGGGCCGGGGTGACGCGGATCCCCACCGCCGCCGGCGATTTCGCCCTGCGGCGTTGGCCGGCGGCCCCCCCGCCGCGGGCCCGGTTGAGCGGGCTGCACGCCCTGCTGGCTCACCTCCGCCGCGTCGACCCAACCCTGCCGATCGCCGTGCCGGCGACGACTCTCGCGGGGGAGACGCTATTCCCGCTCGGCGACCGGCTGGCCCAGTTCGAACCTTGGTTGCCCGGCGACCCGCTGGCGCCGACGCCGACGCCGGCCCAGCGTGCCGCGGCCGGCGTGGCGCTGGCCCGATTTCACGCGGCGGCGGAGTCGTTCGCCCCGCCGCCCGCCGCCCGGCCGTACTTCGCCCCGGAGGCGGCCGGCGCGCCGCGGTCGCTGCTCGATCGGCGGGAACGGCTTCGGGCGTGGCTCGACGACGGCGCCGCCCGGGCCGCCGCGGCCCTGCGGGACGAGCCGCCCTCGCCGTTTCGGGAGCACGGCGAGCGGTTGCTGGCGACCCTGGCCGCCGTCGGCCCGTCGCTCGCCGCCCGGCTGGAGGAGGCGGCTCGCCGCCCGGTTCCGCTCGCCCCCGTGCTGCGGGACGTGCACCGGGAACACCTGCTGTTCACGGGCGACCGCGTGACCGGGCTGATCGACCCCGCGGCGGCCCTCACGGACAGCCCCGCCGCGGACCTCGCCCGGCTGGCGGGCAGCTTCGCATCGCCCTCGCTTGAGCCGCTGATCGCCGCCTACCGCACGGTCCGGCCGCTCTCCGACGAGGAGGAACGGCTGGCCGGCACACTGCACGACGCCGGGGCACTGCTTAGCGGGCTCGCCTGGGTCGCCCGAGGGACGTGGGAGAATCACCCTGAGGCCCGCACGCCGGCCGCTCTCGATCGCCTCGCCCACTTCGCCGCCGTCGCGGCCCGTCTCGATTCGCCCCCGGGAGTTCTCACATGAAAGCCGCCCAGTTCGAGTCGTTCGGGGAGCCCGCCGACGTGCTGCGGTGCGTGGACCGCCCGGAGCCGACGCCCGGCGGCGGGGAGGTCCGGGTGCGGATGCTCGCCAGCCCGATCAACCCGTCGGACCTGATGACCGTCCGCGGCGAGTACGGCTCGCTCCCCGACCCGCCGGCGGTGCCGGGCTACGAGGGCGTCGGCGTGGTCGAATCCGGCGGCGGCCTGCTGGGCCTGGCGCTGCGGGGCAAGCGGGTCGCCGTGCTGAACGGCGCCGGCGGGAACTGGGCGGAGTTCGTCACCCTCCCGGCGAACCGCTGCGTGCCGCTGCCGGCCGACCTCAGCCTGCCGCAGGCGGCGATGTTCTTCGTCAATCCGGCGACGGCGTACCTGCTGACGGCCAAGGTCCTCGCCGTGCCGCGGGGGGCTTGGTTGTTGCAGACCGCGGCGGGGTCGAGCCTCGGGCAGATGGTGATCCGGCTGGGCGTCCACCGCGGATTCCGCACCGTGAACGTCGTCCGGCGGGCGGAGCAGGCCGAGACGCTGCGGGGGCTGGGGGCCGACGCGGTGGTCGTCTTCGACGAGAAAACCGAGGCCCCCGCCGACCTCGCCGCAAAGGTGCGGGAGGCGACCGGCGGGGCCGATGTCCGGCACGCGATCGACCCGGTCGCCGGCGCGACCGGCGGGGCGGCGGTGGGCTGCCTCGCCGGGGGCGGACGGCTGATCTCCTTCGGCACGCTCTCCGGGGAGCCGCTCGCCGTGCCGGCCCGGCACCTGTTGTTCCACCAACTCTCGGTCGAGGGGTTCTACCTCGGCAAGTGGATGGACGCGGCGAGCCTGCCGACGAAGCTCCGCGTGATGCGAACCGTCGGCAAGCTGCTGTCGACCGGCGTGATCGCCAACGACGTCGGCGAATCCTTCCCGCTGGACCGCGTCGCCGAGGCCGTCGCCGAGGCCGAGAAACCCGGCCGCGGCGGCAAGGCGTGGCTGACGATCGGGGAGTGAGCCGCTGAACGAGAACGAGCCGGGGGGCCGCCCCCCGGCTCGTCGTTCCTCTGCGCCGCTTGGATCGCTTTTCCGCTGACCATAGCGAGGCTTACCAGCCCAGAGCGCAAGCTCCGGCCGTGCGTCCTTGCCGGACGGCTGCGCCGACGGCCGATGCTCGCGCATCGGGCTGGTAACCGCCGCGACGGCAGACGGAAGAGCACTCTAACCGCGGACGCGAACCGCGGACGCGGCCTCACTCGCCGGCGCGGTAGGCCAGCAGGGTGTCCTGTTCGCGGACGAACAGCACGCCGCCGGCGACGGCGGGGTGGGCCCAGCTGGGGTCGTTCTCGTTCACGCGGGGGGTGAACTGACCGGTGGGCCGGTAGCCCTCGGTGGTGAGGGCGAGGCGGCTGATCTCGCCGGACTGGTAGCGGAACAGCAGTTCGTCGCCGACGGCGATGGCGGCGATGCTGCCTTTGCCGGGGCCGGTCAGTTTGTCCTTCTCGCCGCCCCAGACGATCTCCCCGGTTTCCAGCTTCAGGCAGACCGGGCTGTTCGCCCGCCCGCCGTGGCCGGCGCCGGCGTAGACGTAGCCGTCGGCGAGGATCATCTGCCCGTGGTGGTTCTGGAAGTCCCGGCCGTCGAGTTCGTAGACCGTCCGCACTTTCAATTCGTTCCGGCCGGCGGGGGTGAGTTCGAAGCAGGCGGCGCCGGCGCCGTAGCCGCTGGAGACGAATACCCAGTCGCCGCCCTTGCCGCCGACCAGCGGGGTGGGGATGACGGCGGTGCCGTTGGCGGCGGCGTCGCTGCCCCAGAGGATCTTCCCGTCGGAGGCCCGCAGGCCGATCGGCCCGCCGCCGGTCATCTGGACGTAGTGCCGCACGTTGCCGCCCTCGGAGATCACGGCGCTGCTGTAGCCGGCCTCGCGCTTGCCGCCGGTCAACTGCGGCGGGTAGGGCGTCTTCCAGATCTCCCGGCCGGTGTTGCGGTCGCAGCAGACCATCAGGGCGCTCTCGCTGCCGGGGGTGAAGATCACGCGGTCGCCGTCCACCAGCGGGCTCTCGGCGTAGCCCCAGGACTGGCTGCCGCTGCCGTACTCCGCGGCGAAGTCCTTGCTCCAGAGCACCTCGCCGTCGGTCGACAGGCAGGCGATGCTGCCGTTGGACCCGGTCACGTACAGCTTGTCGCCGACGACGGTCGGCGTGCTGCGGGAGCCGTCGTAGCCGTGCTTCGGGACGCCCTCGGTGAACGTCTTCGACCAGGCGATCGACGGCTGCCCGCCGCCGGCGGGCAGGTCGACGGCGACGACCCGCTGGCCGTCGTCGAAGTTCCCGGTGGTGTAGAGCCGGTCGCCGACGACCGCCACGCTCGCGAAGCCCTTGCCCATCCCTTCCAGGGACCACAGTTCTTCCGGCCCGTCGTCGCCCCAGGCGGGGCCGAGCGATTCGTCGTCCGCGGCGAACCCGTCCCGGTCCGGACCCCGCCACTGCGGCCAGTCGCCGGCGGTCAGGGGGGAGACGACAACGGCGAACAGGGCCGCGACCCCGAGCGCGAGACAGCGGGGCGAAAGCAGGCGGGCGGGCATGGGCGAGTCCGGGTGGGGAGGGTTGTGCAGTCTAGGAAGCCTCCCGGTCGACCGCACGCATCGGCAGCGGGCGCTCCCCGGCCCGCGGGACGCGCCGCCTCTCGGCGACGGCGAACGGTGGGCGTCGGCCGGCCTCGCGACGGTTATTGCCCGCGGCCGGTTTTCTCCTGGAGGGCGTCAATCCGTTTGGACGCTTCCGCCTTGGTGGTGTTCGGATCGAACTCCTCGCCGGCCTCCTCGCAGAGGGTTTTCAGGTAGCTGGCCTGGGCGCCGGTCATCGGCTCGTCGCCGGTGGTCCAGTCGTCGGGATCCTTGACCGCGTTGGAGTCCTCCGGCGGATCGGCTTTAGGCTGTTCGAGGTCGGCGTCGGCGGCCATCGGGGCGGCTTTCGGAAGGAGCGGGGATCGCGGGAAGGGTAGCCGCGGGCCGCTCCGCATTGACACGGATGTTCAGGTGTGCGGCCGTGGGGGAATCGCCGGGGCGGGGGAGAGGACGGCCTGCGGTTCGGCGGGCACGTCGAGGTCCATCGCCCGGTGCAGGGCCCGGCTGGCGTCGGCGGCGGTGAGTACGCCGATCAGCCGCCCGCCGCCGTCCACCACGTCCAGCCGCGTGCGGCCGGTGTGGTGCATCCAGGAGAGCGCCGCGATCGCGTCCACCCCCGGCCGCACCCGGGCGGCGTCCGGCGCCGGTTCGCACGCCTCGCCGGCCGTCACCAGCGGCCAGCGGTCCGGCGGCGTCGCGGCGAGGGTCCGCACCGACAGCCGCCCCGCCAGCGTCCCGTCCGTTCGCACCACCGGCACGTTCGCCCGGCCCAGCCCGAGCACGGAGCCCTCGAAGTACTGTTGCAGTGTGGCGTCGTCCGGGACGACGTGGACGCGGTCGACCGGCCGCATCAGGCTCCGCACCTGCACGCCGGAGACGGCCCGGCGGAGCCGGCCGCGGGAGTCGCTCCAGCGGGCGGCGGCGATCACGGCGACGCCCATCAGCACCGGCCACGCGGCCCCCCATCCGCCGCCGCTGGCCGCCGACCAGACGCCCAGCCCCACGATCATCCCGCCGACGACCACCCCCGCCGCGGACGCCGCCCGGTTCGCCTTCTTCAGATTGCCGGTCGCCCCCCACAGCAGGCCCCGCAGCACGCGACCGCCGTCCAGCGGGAAGCCGGGCAGCAGGTTGAACAACGCCATCGCCGCGTTCACCAGCAACCAGAAGCCGAGCACGCCCACCGTGGCGGCCCGCAGGGCGTCGCCGAGGGATTCGCCGCCGGCCAGCCCGGTCGTCAGCAGGCCGGGGGCGAAGCCGTCCGCGGTGATCTCCACGCCCGCCCAGCCCAGCGCCGCGAAGGCGTACCACAGCGCCCAGCAGCCGACCGCCAGCGCCACGGAGACCGCCGGCCCGGCCAGGGCGACGAGCACCTCCGCCTTGGGGGAAGGCGGTTCGCGTTCCAACTCCGCCAGCCCGCCGAACAGGAACAGCGTGACCCGCCGGGTCGGCGTGCCGAACGCCCGGGCGCAATAGATGTGGCCGAACTCGTGGGCCAGCACCATCCCCGCCTGCCCGACGGCCGCCACCGCCGCGGCCCCCCAGCAGAAGGTCGGCGTCAGCGCCGGCAATACGAGGGGGAAGTGCTCCGTCGCCAAGCCCCAGGTTACCAGCGCCGCGAACGGCAGCCAGGAGAGATCGACCCCCACCGGCACCCCGCCCGGCGATCCCAGCGGCAAACGCGGACCGAGCAACGGGGGAACACCGGGAGAGAAGGCGGGGCGGGGGGCGGCATTATGCGGCCCCGGCGGGGAAGGTCACCCCGTCCGGTTCATCCCGCCAGCAGCCCGCCCTCATCCCGCCAGCAGCACGCCGGCGATCAGGTCGTACGCCGCGTGGGCGCCTACGGCGACGCCAAAGCCCCGCCACCAGAACAGCGCCGCCAGCACGCCGCCGGCGCCGGCCCGGAACAGGAACGGCCCCAGCGTCGGGACTTCCCCCTGCGGCCCGAGGTGGTGGCAGAGGGCGAACAGCAGACTGGAACTGACGACCGCCAGCGCCGCCGCCCCCCTCGGCCCGCAGCGGAGCAACCGGAACAGGCCGTAGGCGAGCGGCAGCAGGGCGAGGCGGAACAGCAGTTCCTCGTACACCCCGGCCCCGACCGCCCCCACGAGGTTCGCCGCGGTCGAGCGGGGGGCGCCGCCGGCGTCGTCGGCCAAATCGACCGTCACGGTCGGAGCGTCGCCGGCCCCGCCGTCGCCGAGCAGGGCGTGCGTGCCGAACGCCGCTCCGACCAGCAGCGAGGCGGCGAGCAGGCTCTCGCCGAGCATCCCGCCGAGCGTGTCCCACCGCACCTCCCAGCGGTGATGGCCGTAGAAGTTCCAGCCCAGCAGGATCGCCGCGACGACCGCCGGCAGGGCGAACGCCGCCCCGGCGCCGGTCTCGGCGAGCGACTGCCGCAGCCACCCGCCGGCGCCGCCGTGGATCGGTTCGTCCCGGCTCGCCAGCCAGATCACGCCGACCTCGTACGCCGCCAGCAGCGGGGCGAGGAACGCCAGGCAGACGATCGGCCGCCGCGTCTGATGGAAGTACGACCCCGGGCCGAACGGGTCCTCCCCGTCGTGATGCAGGTGCGGTCCGTTCATGCCGCCGCCCGCCCGACGGGGGAGGCGGCGGCCCGCTTCGCCGCCGCGACGGCGAACCGCGGGGCGGCGACGGCGTGGCCGGCGTCCAATCGCAATCGGGTGCGGCCGAGGTCCGTCAGGGCCAGTCCGACCGGGGCGACGCCGGAGGCGTCCGTCGCCCCCTGATCGCCCCGCGACAGCCCCAGCGCCTCGATCCCCGCCGCGGCGATCGACAGGCAGAGTTCCCCCCGCCGGGCCGCGGCGTAGGTCGCCGCGGCGGCCGATTGCCAGCAGGCCTGCCAGTCGGCGGCCGGGTCCGGGGGGGCGTCGCCGGCGCCCGCCGACGGCGCCGGGAGCAGGGCGAGGAAGCGGTCGGCCCAGCCGAGCAGCCGGTCGGCGGGGGTGAGGTCGGCGCCGGTCAGCCCGGCGGGGCCGCCGCCGCCGTCCGGGCGCTCGTGGTGCCGGGCGGCACAGCGGGCGGCGGCGGGCGGGAGGCGGTCGCAGACGGTCAGCAGCGCCGCGGAGCGGGCCGCGTGGGCCGCCGCCGGTTCGCTCGGCCGGTCCGCCCGACGGTGTGCGTCAGAATGAAACGCAACCGGCGTGAGTTCCCCCGCGTCCCGGGCCAGCGCCGCCACGACCACCGCCTCCGCCTCGCCCCACAGCGGGCGGTAGTGCGTCGCCGCCCACGCCGCGAGGCAGGCCCCGGCGACGCCCCGCTCTGTCCGCCCCGACGGCGGGGCCGGCAGCAGGGCAGTCGGGGGGAGCGAACCGGCGGCGAGGTCCCGCGTCTCGGCAAGAATCCCCCGAGCCAGCGCGAGCAGCCGGGAGCCGGCCGTGTGATCGGCGACCGCGAGGTCGGCCAGCGCCGGGCCGAGGTCCGCGGTCCAGCGAACGAACCGCTCCCGCTGATCCCGGGCCGCCGCCGCCGCCCGCACGACGCCGCCCAGGCGCCGCACCTCCGCGGTGGGGATCGCCCCCCGCACGCCCGCCGCGGCGAGGCGCTTCGCCGCCGACCGTAACCCGTCCGCCCAGCCGCGCATCGGTCGGGAACTCAGCAGCGGGTCGTTCAGCAGGGCGCAGAGCGCCGCCGCGACGAACCGCACGTCCCCGCCGACCGGGGCGGCGGGCGGGGCCGGACGGTCGAGCCGGACGGTCGGGGCGACGGGGGCGTCGGACACGGGCGGCGGCGGAGGGGGACGCGGCGTGTCCTCCTCATCGACCGTCGGCCGCCCCGACCGCGACCGCAGCGCCGGTCGTGCCGGTCAGGCGGACCGGGGCCTCACGCGACGGGGGACGCCGGCTCAGTTTTCGTCGCGCTCGAATCCGGCGGAGAGCAGGTCGACGTACCCCTCCTTCATCGGCCGCACGTCGTAGCCCAGTTCCCGCAGCGGCTCGGCGGCCATCACGCAGCGGCCGCCGCTTTTGCAGTGCGTGTACACCGGCCGGTCCGTCGGCACCCGCCGCTTCAGATCGGCGACCCACGCCGGGTCGTTCGCCTTCTCCCCCAACTCCGACAGCGGCACCAGGGTGGCGGCCAGCAGGTGGCCGTCCTCCCACTCGTCCGTCTCCCGCACGTCGACCAACGTGGCCGTGCCCGCGTTGACCCACGCGGCGATCTGCGCGGGCTCGGCGGTCGTGTGGCCGCGGGGGGTGAGGTTGTCGGTCGCAGGGGGGGCGGGCATCGGAACCAGGGCCAGCAGGACGAGGGCGGGCGTCATCGGGGGTGTATCAACGGCGGATGGGCGTCATCCTACAGTCCCGTTCTCCCCGTCACGCCTCCGCCCCGTCATGTCCGACCGGAAACTGATCGTTCTCACCGGCTGCACCCGCGGCATCGGCCGGGCTTTGGCGGAACGATTCGCCGCGGAGGGCCACGTGGTCAGCGGGTGCAGTCGGAACGAGGAGGCGCTGAACGAACTGCGGGCCGCCTTCAAACCGCCCCACCGCTTCCAGCGGGCCGACGTCACCCGCGAGGCCCACGTCGACAGGTGGGCGGACTCCGTGTTCCAGCAGAGCGGCGTGCCGGACCTGCTGATCCACAACGCCGGGCTGATCAACGACCGGGCCCCGCTGTGGGAGATCTCCGCCGCCAAGTGCGACGCCGTGGTCGCCGTGAGCGTCGGCGGGGCCGCGTCGCTGGCCCGCCACTTCCTGCCCCGGATGATCGAGGCGGCGAAGCGGGACGGAAAGAACCGCACCGTGGTGGTGTTCTCCTCCGGCTGGGGCCGCTCCGCCAGCGCCGGCGTCGCCCCCTACAACGCGGCGAAGTTCGGCGTGGAGGGCCTGACGAAGGCCCTCGCCAAGGACCTGGAAGAGGCCGCCCCGGGCCGGTTCTGCGCCGTGCCGTTCTCCCCCGGCGTGGTCGAAACGGACATGACCCGCCGCAACTGGGGCGAGGACGCCGCCAGCTACCCCGACCCGGAGGACTTCGCCGCGCGGGCCGTCCCCTACCTGCTGGGCCTCGGCCCGGAGCAGACCGGCGAGAGCCTCACCGTGCCGGAGGCCTGAGGCCGCTTCCCTGAACGGAGCGTCCCGGGCCCTCGAAGGGGCCGGGACGCGGGCGCGCCTCACTGCGCCCCGACGGGTGAGGGCCGGAGCCGCCCGCCCGTCAGCCGCCGGCCAACTCGGCCAGTAATTCCCGCAACCGCGGGTCGGAGGCCTGTTTGACGGTTTTGAACCGCATCTTCACCGCCTCGCCGCCGCGGTGCCGGGCGAGTTCCCGCTCCGCCCCCAGCGACGCCACCCGGCCGAGGGCGAGCGAACCGGGCTCGACGGGGATCGTCAGGTCCAGCCCTGCCGGGCGTTTGGTGTGCAGCTCCGCGAAGGCGGTCCCGTCGCCGTTGCGGGTGAAGGGGACGACGGTCTTCGCCGTCCAGTTCGCCGCGGCGTCCGGTACCGCGGCGGCGATGCTATCGGCGAGGGCGTCCAACACTTCCGGCTTCCACTTCGGCCGCCGGCCGACGAAACCCTGCGGCGAGGCGTGCCAGCGCCGGCCCAGCCGCTCCCACGGAGCCCGGTCGTCCTCCGCCTCGTCGTCTTGGGGGGCGGCGGCGTCGAGGTAGCTCGCCCGGGCCTCCTCCAGGAAGGCGTGGAAGGCCGGCGTGTTCACCTCGCTCAGCCAGTGCGGCTTGAAGGTGACCTCCTGCCAACCGCCGGCGAGGTTGCGGGTGCGGACCCGTTTGTCGGAGCCGTACGTCGGCAGGTCCAGTTCGTCCGCCGGCGCCCAGGGGAAGCGGCGCCGCAGGGCGGCCTGGTCGAAGGCGTCCTGCTTCACGCGGAAGGTGAGGGCGCAGAACCACTCCTGAGCGGTCTTGGCGTGCAGGAACCAGGTCGCCGGCTTCTCCTCGCCGGTGACCTCGACCACGGACCGCTCGCCCCAGTTCGGCTGCGCGAAGCCGCCGAGGTCCTCCAGCGTCGCCACGACGTGGGCCAGCAGATCGCCCTCCCACCGGGCCGGCTTGCCGTTGTGGGCGAGGCGATCGCGGGTGTGCCAGCGCTTGCCGTCGGCCTGCCAGGGAGCCTTTTCGTCCTTGCCGAACCTGGCGAGCGTGGTGTCGCCTTCCCGTTCGGCGGCTTCCTCCTCGACGTCGAAGGCGGCTCGCTCCGCCCGGCCGCCGTCCTCCAGCACGGGGCGCAGCAGGCGGGCGGTATGGCTGATCTCCGCGGCGTCCCGCACCACGTCCTCCGGCGTGCCGTCGGCGACGATCCGCCCGCCGCCGCTGCCGGCCTCCGGGCCGAGGTCGATCAGCCAGTCGGCCGTTTTGATGACGTCGAGGTTGTGCTCGATCACGCACACCGTGTTGCCGCGTTCCACCAGCCCGTTGAGCACCTCGAGCAGCTTGGCGATGTCCGCCAAGTGCAGGCCGGTGGTCGGCTCGTCCAACAGATACAGCGTGCGGCCGGCGTCCGGCCGGGCCAGTTCCGCGGCGAGCTTCACCCGCTGGGCCTCCCCGCCGGACAGCGTGGGGGCGCTCTGGCCGAGCGAGAGATAATCCAGCCCGATTGCCTTCAACACCCCCAGCACGGCCCGGATTTTGGGCACGTTTTGGAACAGGTCGTAGGCCTCGCCGATCGACATCTCCAGCACGTCGGCGATCGACTTGTCTTTATAGGTGACGGCCAGCGTCTCCGCGGTGTACCGCTTCCCCTCACAGGCGTCGCAGTCGACCCACACGTCCGGCAGGAAGTGCATTTCGATCTTTCGCTGCCCCATCCCCTCGCACACCTCGCAGCGTCCGCCGGGGCGGTTGAAGGAGAACCGGGCCGGTTTATAACCCCGCGCCTTCGCCGCCGGCAGGCGGCAGTACAACTCGCGGATCAGATCGAACACGCCGGTGTAGGTCGCCGGGTTGCTGGCCGGCGTGGCGCCGAGCGGGGCCTGGTCGACGGCGACGATTTTCGACAGGTGCTCCGTCCCCGTCAGCGAGCGGAACGGCCCCGGCGTCTTGCCGCTCTGCCCCAGCGCCCGGGCGATCGCCGGCGCGAGCGTGCCTTCTATGAGCGAACTTTTCCCGGAGCCGCTGACGCCCGTTACGCAGACCAGCGCCCCCAACGGCAGCGTGAGGTCCACGTTCCGCAAATTGTGGTGCTTCACGCCCTTCAACGCGACGGCGGGCCCGTCGCAGGGCCGCCGCGTCGCGGGAATTTTGATTTCGTCCCGGCCGGAGAGGTAGCGGCCGGTCGTCGAGGATTTTTTCCGAGCGACCTGTTTCGGCGTGCCCTCGGCGGTCACCGTTCCGCCCAGCCGGCCGCTGCCGGGGCCGAAATCGATCAGCCGGTCGGCGGCTTCGATGACTTCTTTATCGTGCTCCACCAACACCACGGTGTTGCCGAGGTCCCGCAGCTTTTTGAGGGCCTTCAGCAACCGCCCGTTGTCCCGCGGGTGCAGGCCGATCGTGGGTTCGTCGAGGACGTACAGCACACCCGTCAGGCTGCGCCCGACCTGCCCGGCGAGGCGAATCCGCTGCGACTCCCCGCCGGAGAGCGTCGGCATGGAGCGGTCCAGCGTGAGGTAGGTCAGACCCACCTCGACGAGGAAGCCGAGCCGATGTGTCGCCTCCTTGAGCAGGTCGCCGGCGACCTTTTGTTCGCTCCCCTTCAATTCGACCGAGTTGAGGAAGGCGAGGGCGTCTGTCAGCGGCAGGCGGCACAGCGCCGGCAGCGTTTGGCCGCGGAAGCGGACGGCGGCGGCGTCGTCTCGAACGCGGTCGCCGTCGCACTGACTGCACGGTTTATCGCCGACGAGGTCCCGCAGGCGTTGCCGGTATTGATAGCTCAGCCGGCTGGCCTCGGTCAGGCTGGGGTAGAGCCCTTTGTATTGCAGCCGGTACGCCGGGCCGTCTTTCGGCGAGACCGTCACCCACTTCTCTCCGCCGTAGAGCACCGCCCGGCGGGCGTGGGCGGGGAGGGCGTCGAACGGGGCGTCCAGGTCGATCCCGTAGGTCTCGGACAGACCCTCCAAGATGGCGGCGAATTGGGGGTTCGTCGCCGGATCCGGCCAGGCGGTGACGGCCCCGTCGCGGAGGGAGCGGGTCGGATCGGCGATCAGGGCCGACTGGTCCGTGCCGCGCTCGTTGCCCAGCCCCTCGCAGGCGTCGCACCAGCCCAGCGGCGAGTTAAAGCTGAAGTTCTGGGGAGAGAGCGGTTCGAAGCTGCGGTCGCAGGTCTCACAGGCGGCGTGCAGGCTGAACCGCTTCGTCGGCCACTCCGGCTCCGGCTTCGACTTCTCCGCGATCGCCACGCGGATCACCCCGCGGCCGAGGTCCAGCGCCTGCTCGATGCTGTCCGTCAGCCGGCCGACCTGCGCCGGATCGAGCGCGACACGGTCGACCACCACTTCTAAAACGTGCTCCTCTCGCCGGTCGAGCTTCGGCGGGTCCGCCAGCGGGTGCGTGTGCCCGTCCACCCGCACCCGGCTGTAGCCGCGGGTTTTCAATCGCTCGAATAATTCCTCGTACGTCTCCCCTTTAAAGATTTCTTGCGGGGCGAGCAGCAGGGCCTTGGCGGGGGCGCCGTTGCCGTATTTTTCGTTGAGGTTGATCACCCGGCCGACGACTTCGTCCGTGGTGCTCGTGCCGACAGGCGTGCCGCAGGACGGGCAGTGGGGCGTGCCGAGGCGGGCGAAGAGAATGCGGAGGTAGTCGTAAATCTCCGTGACGGTGCCGACGGTGCTGCGGGGCGTGCTGCCGACGGTTTTCTGCTCAATGGCGACGGCGGGGGAGAGCCCGGCGACGGAGTCGACCCGCGGTTTGGGCATCTGGCCGAGGAACTGCCGCGCGTAGGCGGACAGGCTCTCGACGTAGCGCCGCTGGCCCTCGGCGTAGAGGGTGTCCATTGCCAGCGAGCTTTTCCCGCTGCCGCTGGGACCGGCGAAGACGCTCATCTTGCCGCGGGGCAGCGTCAGGTCGACGTTTTGCAGGTTGTGTTGCGAGGCACCTTTGACGGTGATCGGCGGCGTCTTCGTCGGCGGGGCGGGCTTGGGGGCGACGACGGTCTTCCGCTTGTGCTCGTAGGCCGGCAGCACGTCGCGGAGGGCCCGGCCGGTGAAGCTCTCGTCGCAGGCGGCGACCTGCTCCGGCGTGCCGGCGACGACCACCCGCCCGCCGCCGGCCCCGCCGTCGGGGCCCATGTCGATGATCCAGTCCGCCGTTTTAATGACGTCGAGGCTGTGCTCCACGACGAGCACGGTGTTCCCTTTATCGACGAACCCGTGCAGGACGTCCAATAATTTGTGCACGTCCGCGAAGTGCAGGCCGGTCGTCGGCTCGTCCAGCAGATAGAACGTGCTGCCGGTGCTCCGCTTGCCGAGCTCCCGGGCCAGTTTAATCCGCTGGGCCTCGCCGCCCGACAGCGTCGGCGACGGCTGGCCAAGCTTCAGATAGTCCAGCCCCACGTCCGCCAGCGTTTGGAGCAAGCGTTTGATCTTGGGCACGTTTTCGAAGTGCTCCAGCGCCTCGGCGACGTCCATGTTGAGCACGTCGGCGACGGAGGCCCCTTTGAACTTCACCTCCAGCGTTTCCCGGCTGAACCGGCGCTCCTCGCAGACGGGGCAGGGGACCCAGATGTCGGCGAGGAAGTCCATCTCCAGCTTCGTCGCCCCGTGTCCCTCGCAGTGCTCGCACCGGCCGCCGGGGACGTTGAAACTGAACCGGCCCGGTTTGAACCCCCGCAGGCTGCTTTGCGGCAGCTTGGTATACAGGTCGCGGATCAGGTCGAAGACTTTGACGTACGTCGCCGGGTTCGACCGCGGGGTGCGGCCGATGGGCGACTGGTCGATGTCGATCGCTTTATCGAAATGCTCCAGCCCAAGAATTTCCGCATGGGCGCCCGGCTCGCCGTTGCCGCCGTTGACGTCGCGGTTCAACGCCTGCCAGAGGATGTCGTTCGTCAGCGACGACTTGCCGGACCCGCTGACCCCGGTCACGCACACCAGCGCCCCCAGCGGAATCTCGGCGGTGACGTTCTTTAAATTGTTGTGCGTGGCGCCGCGGACGATCAGCTTTTCGCCGGACCCGGCCCGGCGCGTCTCCGGGACCTCAATGGTCCGTTTGCCGCTGAGGTATTGGCCGGTCAGGCTCCGCGGGGCCTGCATCACGTCGGCGACGCTGCCGCTGGCGACCAGTTCGCCGCCCCGGACGCCGGGGCCGGGGCCGAAGTCGACCACGTGGTCGGCGGCCCGCATCGTCTCTTCGTCGTGCTCCACGACCAGCACGGTGTTGCCGCGGTCCCGCAAATCGCGGAGCGAATCCAACAGCAGGGAATTGTCCCGCGGGTGCAGGCCGATGCTGGGCTCGTCGAGGATATAAAGCACCCCCACCAGCCCGCAGCCGATCTGCCCGGCGAGGCGAATTCGCTGGGCCTCCCCGCCGGAGAGCGTCGGGGCGCTGCGGTCCAGGGAGAGATAGTGCAGCCCGCACTTCAACAGGAAGCCGAGCCGGCCGCGGATCTCCTTGATCGCCTCCGTGGCGATCACGCGGTCGGTGTCGGACAGCACGAGGTCCGTGAAGAACTCCGCCGCGGCCCCGATCGGGAGGGCGCAGACCTCCGGCAGGCTCAGTTCGTCCCGGCCGTGCTCTTCGACGAAGGTCTCTGAGGCGGTTTTGAGGCGGACGTGGTTCGCCTGTTTATTGAGCCGCGTGCCTCCGCAGGCGCTGCAGGGACGGGTGAGCATGAACTTTTCGAGCTGCCGGCGCCGCATCGGGTTCTTGGCGTCGCGGTAGGACTCCAGCAGTTCGTTCAGAAAGCCGGCCCATTCGCCGCCGTGCTTCCAGCCGCCGCGGCCCTTCCAGTGGAAGGTGACGTGCCGGTCGCCCAGCCCGTCCAGCCACGCCCGTTGCGCCGGCTCCGGCAGTTTTTGCCAGGGCGTTTTGAGGAAGGTCTTCTTGGTGAGGTTATAGTCCTCCTCGATCGCCGCAGCGACGCCCTCGTAAATGTGCTTCTTCCACTTGCCGAGATCTTTGAACGGCTTGAGCAGGTTCAGGGCGCCGTTGCGGAGGGCCTTCCGCTCGTCCGCGACCAACAACTCCTCGTCGAACTCGTGCCGGACGCCGAGTCCCTGGCAGGCCGGGCACATGCCGGCGGGGCTGTTGAAGGAGAACAGTTGCGGACTGGGCGGCTCGTAGCTCATGCCGCTTTCGGGGCATGAATAGTCGGCGCTGTAGAGCTTTTCCGGCCCGTCCTCCGGCACGACGAGCAACGTGCCGCCGGAGAGCTTCAACGCCTGCTCGACGGCCTCCGCCAGCCGGGTACGGGACTGCTTGCCGGCTTGCAGGCGATCGACGACCACCTCGATCGTGTGCTTGAAGTGCCGCTTCAGCGCCGGCGGGTTGGAGAGGTCGCAAACCTCCCCGTCCACCCGCGCCCGCAGGTGGCCGCGGCGGGCGAGGTCTTCGAACAGGTCGCGGTATTCGCCCTTCTGGTTCTGAATGAGCGGGGCGAGGATCGAATACTTCGTGCCCGCCTCCGTCTGTTCGATCGCGGCGACGATCTGATCGGTCGACTGAGCCCGGATCGGCAGGCCGGAGACGTAGCAATAACCCTGGCCGACGCGGGCGTAGAGGACGCGGAGGTAGTCGTAGACCTCCGTGATCGTGCCGACGGTGCTCCGCGGGTTCCGGCCGGCGGTCTTCTGCTGAATGCTGATCGAGGGGGCGAGCCCGCCGATATGGTCCACCTCCGGCTTCGGCATCTGGCCGAGGAACTGCCGGGCGTAGCTGGAGAGGGATTCGACGTACCGCCGCTGCCCCTCGGCGTAGAGGGTGTCGAAGGCCAGCGAACTCTTGCCGCTGCCGGAGACGCCGGTGAAGACCACCAGCTGGTTCTTCGGGAGCGTCAGCGAGACGTCCCGCAGGTTGTGCTCCCGGGCGCCGCGGACGGTGATCTCCGTCGCCGTGCCGCCCCCCTTCGTACGGCGGGAGCGGGAGGACTTGGCGGACTGCTTCGCGGGCATCGGCGGCGGACGGCGGGGGCCGGGCGGGGGCCGCGGACGCACGGTCGGCCCCGTTCGCGCCGAACGGCGGCGGGCCTCCCTGCAAGCCGCGGGCGATACCGACGTCCCGTTTCCGGACGGGAAACCGCCGGGGAACGCACCGGGGAACGCCTGTATCGGTCCGGCATTCTGGCCGGGCGCCTCGGATCGTCAACCCGCCCGGCGGCCCGCCGGGGGCCGCGTCAGTTCGCGGGGAGGGGCAGCACGTCGACCGCCTTCGGCACGTTCACGCGGGAACCGGTCGGGGCGAGGGCGCCGGTTTCCAGGTTCACCCGGAAAGAAACCAGATCGTCCGACGCCTGCCCGCAGGCCAGCAGAAAGCGGCCGTCCGGGGTGAGGTTCATGCCGCGGGGGGTATCGACGGCAAGCGGTTCGATCTCCACGAGGGTGAGTTGGCCGTCCTCACCGATCGCATAGACGGCGGCGCTGTCGTGCCCGCGGTTGGTGACGTAGACGAACTTGCCGTTCGGGTGGACGCGGACCTCCGCGGTGCTGCTGTTCCCGTCGAAGTCCTCCGGCAGCGTGGGGAGGGTTTGCAGGGGCGTGAGCGTGCCGGCGTCGCCGTCCCAGGCGAGGGCGACGACCGCGTTGCCCATTTCCAGGCAGCAGTAAGCGAACCGGCCGTCCGGGGTGAACGCGACGTGCCGCGGGCCGCCGCCGGGGGGC
Source organism: Alienimonas sp. DA493 (assembly GCF_043951915.1). NCBI lineage: Bacteria > Pseudomonadati > Planctomycetota > Planctomycetia > Planctomycetales > Planctomycetaceae > Alienimonas > Alienimonas sp. DA493. The sequence goes on from NZ_JBINJD010000012.1 coordinate 23,630, forward strand.
GTGTCGGTCACGCTGTGCTGGGTGAGGGCGGCGGTCTGCGGGTCGACCTGATAGACGAGGATCTGGTCCAGACCGAGATCCGCGCAGAGCACGAACCCGCCGCCCGGCGCCGGGGTGACGCAGTGGGCGTGCGGGGCCTCCTGCCGGCGGGGGTTCACGCTGGAGCCCTCGTGCTGGGCGAGGGTGGCCGGCTCGCCCAGGGAACCGTCCTCCCGCACCGGATAGGAGGCCACGCTGCCGCCGCCGTAGTTCGCGGCGAAGACCGCTTCGCCGTCCGGGGAGACGGAGACGTGGCAGGCCCCCGCCTTCGCCCCGTCCGCGGCGGAGGGTTGGGCGTTGAGCTTCGTCAGCCCGCCGTCGTCGCCGAGGGCGAACGCCGTGACCCCGTCGGCCCGGCCGCCGCCGAACGCCTCGCTGACGGCGTAGACGTGCGACCCGTCCGGCGAGAGGGCGAGGAAGGAGGGGTTCTCGATCTCCGCGGCGAGCGTCGGCTCGCCGAGGGCGCCGGTCTTCGAGTCGAGCGTGACCCGATAGATCCCGCGGCTCTCGCCGTCGGTGTAGGTGCCGATCAGCACCTCGATCGGGGCGGCGGCGGCCTCGGGGGCGGCGGACATCACGGAGGCGATCAAAGCGGCGGCGAGCATCGCGGCATCGTAGCGGTGTCGCCGGCGGCGTGCAGGCGAGGCCGGACCGGGGCGTTCCCCGTGGCGTCGGCGGCGAGCGTCGGCATGCTCGATCGTTCCTCTCCTCCAACCACCGCCGGACCGCCCCCGTGCCCGACGACGCCCCGACCCACCGCGTTCGCGTGCCGACCCGCGCGGACTTCGCCGGCGGTTGGACCGACGTGCACGACTTCTGCGCGAGCGACCCCGGCGGCGGGGCGACGCTCTCCTGCGCGCTCACCCACGCCGTCGAGGGCGCCGCGTTCTGGCGGGGCGGGCGGTTCGAGCTGCACATGCACGCCAACCTGCCGGCGGACAATCACCTCGGCAGTTCGTCGTCGGCCGGCGTGGCCTACCTGCGGCTGAGCCGGGCCGTCGCCGGGAAGGAGCCCGCCGATGCGGTCGACCTCGCCGAGCGTTCCTACCGGCTGGCGGAACTCGTCGGGGAGAAGGGCGGCAAGCAGGACCATTACGCCGCGGCCCTCGGCGGCGTGCTGCATCTGCGGTTCCACGAGGAGAGCACGCCGGCCGACGTGCAGCGAATCGACCTGCCCGCCGACCGGCTGCGGGAGTTCGAGCGGGCGGTCACGCTCTGTTACGCCGGGGCGGAGGAGGACGCCTCCTCCGGCGGTTCGCACGCCGACGTCTGGGAGCGGTTCCGCGCCGGCGAGCCGGGGCTGGTCGAAACGCTGCGGGCGCTCCGCGAGACGGTCGCCCCGGCCCGGGCGGCCTTGGAAGGCGGGGACTGGGAACGGCTGGGCGAACTGACGACGGAGAACCGCGAACTGGCCCGGCGGCTCGACCCGGGCACGGTCACGCCGGGGCAGGACCGCGCGTTCGCCGCGGCCGCGGGGGCCGGGGCGTTCGGGGGGAAACCCTGCGGGGCGGGGGGCGGCGGCTGCCTGCTGCTCGTCGGCCCCCCGGACCGGCAGGCCGCGATCGAGGAGGCGGCCCGATCGGCGGGGGCGACGGCGATGCCGTTCCGCGTCGCGGACGCCGCCGCGGCGCCGCTGGCGTAAGGTCCGCTGGGCGGACCGTTTTCGTCCCTCCGCCTGATCTCTACGCGGTCCGCGGAGCGGACCCTACGCGGCGTCTTCCGGCGGGGCGGCGACGGCGTGGAAGCCGGCGTCCACGTGCAGGTTCTCGCCAGTGATTCCGCCGGCGGCGTCGCTCAGCAGGAACGCCCCGGCGCTACCGACCTCTTCCGCGGTGATGTTCCGCCGCAGCGGGCTGAAGGTCTCGTACAGCTTGCTCATCGCGGAGAAGTCGCCCACGGCGCTGGCGGCGAGCGTCCGCAGCGGACCGGCGGAGATCGCGTTCACCCGGACGTTCTTCGGCCCCAGTTCCGCGGCGGCGTACCGCACGCAGCACTCCAGCGCCGCTTTGCAGACGCCCATCATGTTGTAGCCGGGGATGACCCGTTCCCCGCCGAGGTAGGTCATCGCGAGGATGCTGCCGCCGTCGGTCATCAGCGGCTCCGCCCGCTTGGCGAGGGCCAGCAGGGAGTAGGCGGAGATGTCCATCGCCATTTTGAAGCCGTCGCGGCTGCACTGGTAGGTGGGGACCTTCAGGTCCTCCAAGCTGGCGAAGGCGATGCTGTGGAGCACGAAGTCCAGCTTGCCGTACTCCGCCTTCACCTTGTCGAACACCTCGTCCAGTTGGGCGTCGTCGGTGACGTCGCAGGGCAGCACGAGCTTCGGATCCCAGTCCTGCACCACCTTCATGCAGCGGTTGCGGGCCTTGGGGCGGTCCGGGTCGGCGTCCGGCAGGTGGGTGAAGGCCATCTGGGCGCCGGCGTCGTGGCACTGCTGGGCGATGGCGGCGGCGATGCTGCGGTCGTTGGCGATGCCGAACACCAGCCCGGTTTTGCCTTCCAGAGAGATCATCGGGGGCCGGGGTCGTTGTCGAGGTACGGTGGGGGAGAACGGGGCGGAGACCGTACCGGCCGGCGCCGACCGCGGCTAGGTTGCCGCGTCCCCGGCTTCCCCCCGCGCCCCGATCATTCCCCGTACCGGCCCCGCCCGCGTTGTTCGAGTTCGCCGAAACCTCCGCTCACTGGCTGGCGGATCGCTCCGCCTGGGCGTGGATCCCCCTGGCCCTGTGGTTTCTGTCGCTGGGGTTGATCCCCGCGGTGCTGCTCTCCCGCAGCTCCCAGCCGAGCGGGAAGGTGGCCTGGGTGCTGTCGATCATCGAGCTGCCGGTGCTCGGGGGGCTGCTGTATTTGATCTTCAGCGCCGGGCGGGAACGGAAATACGCCGCCTTGAAACGGAAGGCCGACGCCCAACTGCAGGACCTGCTCTCCGACCCGGACGAGGAGGACGCCGGCGAGGCCCCCGAGGCGCTGCTCCAAGTGTGGGAACTGTCCGGCGTGCTGGCCGGTCAGCCCGCCGCCGGCGGGAACGCGGTGCGGGTCTATTCCGACGCCGTCGCTGCGACCGATCGTCTCGTGGCCGCGGTCGACGCGGCGGAACGGTCCGTCTCGATGGAATTCTACATCTTCCGCACCGACGCCACCGGGGCCCGCGTCCGCGACGCCCTCGCCCGGGCGGCCCGGCGGGGCGTGGAGGTGCGGTTGCTGTACGACCGGTTCGGTTCGCTGGGCCTGACGAAACGCTTCCTCCGCCCGCTGACCCACGCCGGCGGCCGGGCCGAGACGTTCTCGCCCCGCGCCAACGGGCTGGTGGACCGCCTCCGGCTGAACATGCGGAACCACCGCAAAATCATCGTGATCGACGGGGCGATCGGCTTCACCGGCGGGTTGAACGTCGGCAACGAATACATCTCCGAGGACCCCGGCACCGCCCCGTGGCGGGACACCCTCGTGGAGGTCTGCGGTCCCGCCGCCGGCCGGTTGCAGCGGGTCTTCGCCCAGGACTGGCTGTACATCGCCGGGGAGGCGCTGACGGAGCCGCGGCTGTACCACGGTTACGAGGACTGCCCCGCGCCGGAGGGGGCCGAATGGGATCGGGACGTCGTGCTCCGCATCCTCGAAGACGGCCCGGACCGCCGCGACCGGGCTCACGAGAGCGTCTACAGCGCCGCGATCCATGCCGCGCGAAAGTCCGTCGAGCTGAGCACCGGCTACTTCGTCCCGACCGAGCCGATCGACCGGGCGTTGCAATGCGCCGCCCGGCGGGGGGTGAGGGTCCGGGTGATGCACGGCGGCCCCGGCTCCCCCCTGGCAACCCGCTGGGCGGCCCGCTGGCAGTACGCCGACCTGATGGACAGCGGCGTGGAGATCTACGAACGCAAGGCAGGCACCTATCACGCCAAGGCGCTGACGGTGGACCGCTGCTTCGGCCTCGTCGGCACCACGAACTGCGACACCCGCAGCTTCCGGCTGAACTTCGAACTGTCGCTGATCGCCCTCGACGTCGGGCTCGCGGAAACGCTGGCGGGGCAGTTCGATCGGGACCTGCGCACCGCGGTGCGGGTCGACCCGCAGGGGTGGGGCGACCGCCCGCTGCCCCGGCGGCTCGGCGAAGCGGCGGCGAGCCTGTTCAATCCGGTGCTCTGACCGCGCCCGGCGGGACGGTACGTTCGCCGGGCGGCCGCGCGGGCCGCCCGGTCCGGCGTCGTTCGGACCGGGCCTTTGCCGTAACAACCGCCCGGGGCCCGGGATGGGGCGCCGGTCGGGGGGCTTGTGACGGATCGGTCGGGGCGGATACCCTGCGCGTTCGCTCGTTCCCTGCTGGACGCTCCCTTGAGATCGCTTCGCCGGAGCAGTCAACCTACCGCCCAGGGCGGAGGTCCGTCCGGGACGCCGAGGGACGACGTGGAGACGGAGGCGCGGCGTCGGGCCGGGGCACTGACGGCGATCGGCCTGCTGCTGGCGGGAATCTTCCTGCTGGACCTGGTCTTCCCGCTGGGCGTCGCCGCGGGGGTGCCCTACATCGCCGCGGTGCTGCTCGCGTTGTGGTTGGACAGCCAGCGCCTCCGGCTGGCCGTCGCGGTGACCGCGGGGCTGCTGACGGTCGCCGGGTTCTTCCTGCCGGTCCCCCTGCACGGACCGGCGTTCTGGATCGGCTTGGAGAACCGGGTGATCGCCCTGTTCGCCATCGTCGTGACCGCGGCGCTGGGCCATCGGTTGCTGGCCCAGACGCGGGAGGTCCGGGAGCGGGAGCGGCGCCTGCGGGCGGTGCTGCTTGCGGCGCCGGACGCGATCCTCACCGTCGACGCCGACGGCCGCATCGAATCCTGCAACCCCGCCGCCGGAGCGATGTTCGGCCGGCGCTGCGAACTGCTGATCGGCACGCCGCTCTCCGCCCTGTTGCCTGATCTCGCCGACGATTCGCCGCCGGCCTCCCGGCTGCGGACCCTGGTCGCCCAACGCTCGGACGGCTCGCGGTTTCCGGCGGAGGTCTCCGTCAGCCGCTTCCCCCGGGCGGCGGACGCCGACGGGGCGTTGGGGAACCGGGGCGCCGGCGGGCGTCCCGGCGGCGAGGAGCCCGGCGCCCCGGAGCAGGTGGCCGTCGTCCGCGACGTCACCGTGCTCCGCGACGCGCAGCAGCAGACGTTGCGGATGGAACGCCTGGCGGCGGTCGGCGAAACGCTGGCGGTGCTTTCCCACGAGGCCCGCAACGAACTGCTGGCCTTCCGCATGGGCCTGAAGATTCTCGAGGACCGCCTCGACCCGCAGTGCTCCAAATTGATCGGGGACCTGCTGGCGAGCGAACGTCGCCTGTCGCGGCTGTTCGAGGACGTCCGCCATCACGCCGGGCCGATCCGCCTGAACCCGGGCCCCTGCCGGCTGCCGGACGTCTGGCGACGGGCCTGGAACGCCTGCGACCGCAACGGCCGCGAGGCGGAACTGATCGAGACGCTGCCCGACGCCGGGCCGGACGGCGGGGACGGCGCCTCCTGCGTGGCGGACGCGTTTCGGCTCGAGCAGGTGTTCCGCAACCTGTTCGAGAACGCCCTCGCCGCCTGCCCGGACCCGGTCCGCGTCGAGGTGCGGGTGAGCCGGGACGGGGCCGCCGACGGCCCGGCGCTGCGGGTCAGCGTTCGCGACAACGGGCCGGGTCTCACGCCGGAGGCCCGTCGCAAGGCCTTCGAACCGTTCTTCACCACCAAATCCGAGGGCACCGGGTTGGGGCTGGCGATCTGCAGCCGCATCCTCGAAGCCCACGGCGGCTCGCTGACCCTGCGGGAGCCGGCCGAGGCGAAGGGGGCCGGGCGGGGGGCCCAGTTCGACCTGATCCTGCCGTACTCCGACAACGCCCGCACGGCGGCGTTGCGAGAGATGATCAGGGTCTAAACGGCAGTCCGAGGCGCTGCCGGACCCGATCGTCGGGCTGCTTCCCTGCTCGTCCCGACGCTCTGCGTCGGGACGCACGGGCCGCGGAGCGGCCGGACGCTCCGCGTCCTGTGCGGGGCGACGCAGAGCGTCGCCCCGAGAGATTCGTGGGACTTCCGCTTCGAGCTCAGCTCCGGACCGCCGGGCCGGGGTTCGCTCAGGCGGCTTCCTGGAAGACCCGCTGCAACTCTTCGAGGCTGGTGACGCCCTCGGCGACCAGCCGCAGGCCCTCGCTCTCGAAGGTGGGCATGCCGTCGGCCCGGATCTGTTGCTTGATCGCGGAGCCGCTCGGCTTGGTGCGGAGGATCTCCTTCACCCCCTCGGTCATTCGCAGGGCGGCGAAGATGCCGGTGCGGCCGAGGTAGCCGACGCCGCCGCAGCGCCGGCAGGGGACGTAGTCTTCCGCCTCCATCGCCTCCCGGCCGGGCGGGCGGTAGAGCACGTCGGTCTCCGGCGGGAGGTTCACCTTCGCCACGAGCTTGGGGTTGGGGCGGAAGGCCAGCTTGCACTTGCCGCACAGCTTGCGGATCAGCCGCGGCTGGATCAGCCCGTTGACCCGCTCGGCGACCAGCGCCGGGTCGCCGGACCATTTGCACAGCTGCCCGATGCCGGAAACGAGGTCTTTCGCGGCTAACTCGGCGATGATGGAGAGGTCCTCGCCGAACTTCAGCGCGCGTTCGGCCTCCTCCTTGGTCCTGATGCGGTCGACGTAGATCACGTCCGCCTCGGCCCGGATGACGCGGGTGATCGCGTCGTCCATCGACTCGCCCTCGTTGGGGGTGAAGTCGGTGAGCGTGTGCATGTCGCGCCCGCCCAGGTCGCCGATCGCGTAGATGTTGTACACGTAGCTGTCCACGCTGCGGAGCACGCCGAACGTGGTGGTCGTCACGCCCGAGAGCGGCGGACCGACGACGAACAGCCCGCCCTTGGCGCCGCCGGCCATCTCACGGATCAGCTCCTTGAGGTCCGGCGGGAAGCCCAACTCCTCCGGCTTCTCGAGCTTCTCCTTCTGGTTCTCGGCCCGGACGGTCAGCCGCTCCGTATTGCCGGCGGGTTCGGTGTCGATCCGCAGGACGTAGTCCACCCCGTCCAGGTCCGCCTTGATGCCGCCGGACTGGGGCTTGTCGCGGAGCTTGACGTTCAGCCCGGCGAGCAGCTTGAGCACCTGGGTGATGGCCGCCGCCTGCCGGGCGGGCATGCGGCCGCCGGGGTAGGCGACGCCGTCGATGTAGGTGCGAACGGCCGCGGCGGCGCCGCGGGTGTCCAGCCGAACCATCTCGCCGCGGCGGGAGAGGGCGTCGGAGATCATCTCCCGGGCCGGTTTGAGACCGACGCGGGCCACGGAGGCGTGGGCGCTCATGTCGACCGGCTCGCCGGAGAGCGGGCCGCGGAAGGTGACGAGGTCGTATTCCGGTTCGAGTTCGTCGTCGTCCTCGACGGGCTTGGGAGCGTTGCGGCGGCCGAACATGGTGCGTCTCCGGACAGTGGGCCGGCGGATCGCCGGTCGCGGTCGCTCATCATCCCCGGCGGGACGCGGATTGCCAATGGGCTCGGTCCGGGGCGGGACGGTCGCGACGCCTTCCCCGGGGGTTACCGCGGCTTCGCCGGTTGGGCGGGGGCGTCGTCGTCCGCTGCCGACGAACCGACCCGGGCCTGCCCGGTCGGGCAGAGGTCCAGCAGCGGGCAGCGCGGGCACTTCGGCGCCCGGTACTGGCAGACCCGCTGCCCGAGGAACATCAGCAATTCGTGTTGGTCGTAGACCTGCTGGCCGTCCCAGTCGCCGGGCAGCAACGCCTCCAGCCGGGCGTGAGACGGACCGACGGCGAGGGATTTCGGGATCAATCCCACCCGCTGGGCGACCCGGTGGTGATGGCTGTCCACCGGCAGTGCCGGGCGACGCAGCCGGGAGAAACACAACACCGCGGCGCTGGTCTTCGGCCCCACCCCCGGCAGTTCTTCCAGCCAGGCCCGGGCCTCCGGCACGGGCAGATCGGCGAGGAAGTCGAGGGCGTCGTCGCCGACGTGGCCGCGGTCCGCCGTGATCCGACGCAGAATCTCCTGGAGCCGCGGGGCCTTCTGCTCCGGCCAGGTGCAGGGGGCGAGTTCCTCCTCAACCTGCTCCGTGGGGGCGTCGCGGACCTGCTCCCAGGCGGGGAAGCGTTTGCGGAGCTGTTTGAACGCCCGGCCGCTGTCCGCGTTGCGGGTGCGGTGCGACAGGAACGAACTGACCAGCTCCGCCATCGGCGAGAGGCTGTGAAAGTAGGGCACCGGGCAGCCGTACTCCTCGCACAGCCGGCGGTGGATCTCCAGGGCGAGGGCCGACTTGTCGACCGACGCGGCGGAAGCGGGAACGACGGACATGAGCGACGACCGGGTCGGGAACGTTCGCCCACACTCTCCGGCCGCGGCGGGCGCCGCATCAGACCGGCGGGGCACCCTGCGATGGGGGAACCGCGGGGGCGTTCCGTCAGGCGTCGCGGCCGGGGGTCTGCCGCAGCTTCTTCTTCTCGGACCGCTCCTTCTTCGCGGCCAGCCGGCGGCGTTGGGAGCCCCGCGTCGGCTTCGTCTTCTTCCGCCGCTTCGGCGGCCGGGCGACGTTGGCCAGCATGTCCCGCAGGCGCTCCAGCACCGCCTCCCGGTTGCTGGGTTGGTCGCGGTGCTCGTCGCAGTTCATTACCAGCTCCCCGTCGTTGTTGATGCGGGTGCGGTACTGCTGGCAGAACCGCTGCTTCACGCCCTCCGGCAGGCTGGGGCTGTCCACGACCGGCCACCGCAAAACGGCCTTCGTCTCCACCTTGTTGACGTTCTGCCCGCCCGGCCCGCTGCTGCGGGCGTAGGTGAGGGTGAACTCGTCCGTCGGCACCCGCAGGCCACGCGAGACGTTCAGGTGCGACGGCAGCGACATGACGACGAAAATTCGGGGCGAGCGGGCGGCGGCGACCGCAGGATCTTGCTTCGAGAGCGTGCGGGGCGACAAGACGACGCGGCGGCGGGACGGGCGGGGCATCGTAACGCCCCCGATTCGAAGAACGGGGCGATTCTTCCCGCTCTCCGGCCGCGAACGGCGTAAGAAGCGACCGGCCGGGACGAATCCCCCGGCCGTATCCAACACTGCATCCGACCGCGATGATCCACTTCGACCCCGTTTACTTTCTTCTCGCCCTCCCGCCGTTGGCCCTGATGTTGTGGGCCCAGTGGCGGGTGAAAAGCAACGTCGCCGCCGGCGGCCGCGTCGGGGCGAATATGACCGGCGCCGCCGCGGCCCGGCTGATCCTCGATCGGGCCGGCCTGCAGCACGTCCGCATCGAGCCGGTGGAGGGCGAGCTGTCCGACCACTACGACCCCCGCAGCAAAACGCTGCGGCTTTCCCCGGAGATCTACGGCCGCCGCAGCGCCGCCGCGGTGGGCATCGCCGCCCACGAGGCCGGGCACGCGCTGCAGGACGCCACCAACTACGGCCCGATGGCCCTGCGGGCGATGGCCGTGCCCGCCGCGACCGCCGGCGGCAAGATCGCCAGTCTTGCCGTGATGGGCGGATTTCTGGCGATGTGGATCGGCGCCTACAGCTTCGCCCAACCGCTGATCCTGCTGGGCATCCTGGGGTACGGGGCGATCCTGTTCTTCCAGGTCGTCAACCTGCCAGTGGAGTTCGACGCCAGCAATCGGGCCAAGCGACTGGTGACGGACCTCGGCATCGTGGACGCGGAGGGCGGCCGCTGGGTCAACAAGTGCCTGAACGCCGCCGCCTGGACCTACGTCGCCGCGACCCTCAGCACCGCCGCGACGATGCTGTACTACATCCTCGTCTACACCCGGATGAACGACCGACGGTGAGCCCGGCCCGGCCGCGACCGGCGGGAACGCTCCCCCGGGCGCGGTTATCGGGTGCGCCGCACGCTGAAGCGGGCGAGGCGTTTGAGTAAAGATTTCGCTTCGCTGTCCGGCAGTCCGTCCAGCCGATCGACCGCGGCGGCGGCCCGTTCGCGGGCCGTCGCCGCGGCGCTGTCCAGGGCGCCGGCGCCTTCCAGCAACGGCATGAGGCGGTCGCGGGCGTCCGCGGGCGGCGCGGTCAGCAGGGCCTTCACCTCCTGGGCGTCCCCGTTTTGGAGCCGGTCCCGCAGGCGGATGATCGGCAGGGTGAGCTTCTTCTCGACGAGGTCCGAACCGAGCGTCTTGCCCACGCGGCCTTCCTCGCCGACCAAATCGAGCAGGTCGTCGGCGATCTGAAACGCCACGCCCAGATCTTCGCCGTACCCCCGCAGGGCCGCGGCGGTCGCGGCGTCGGCCCCGGCGTGCACGGCCCCCAGTTCGGCCGCGACGGCCGTGAGGGCGGCCGTCTTGCCGGCGACGATCCGAAAATATTCCGCTTCCGTCAGGTCGACGTTGCCGCGCTCGTGGATCTGCGTCAGCTCCCCCTCGCAGACGGCGTTCGTCGCGGCGCCGATCGCCCGGCAGGCGGCGGCGTCGACGGTCGCGGCCAGGTGGAAGGCGTGCGTGAACAGGAAGTCCCCGAACAGCACCGCCGTCCGCGGGTTCCAGCGGGAATGCACCGTGGCGACGTGCCGCCGCACGTCGGCCCCGTCCAACACGTCGTCGTGCACCAGCGTGGCGACGTGAACCATCTCCAAGACTGCCGCCAGCGTGCGGTGCTTCCCGTTCACCCCGCCGCAGGCGGCGCCGGCCAGCAGGGTGAGGATCGGCCGCAACCGTTTGCCGCGGTACTTCGCCACATGGTCCCGGACGTCCCGGACGGCGGGGTGGGCGCTGGCCAATTCCTCCGCGTACAGCCGCTCGCAGGCGGCGAGGTCTTCACCGATCAGGCGGTCCACATCGGCGAGCAGCGCCGCCTCGGGCGATCGCGGTTCCCCTCCGCGGACGCTCGGCGGGGCGGGGGCGGGGATCGTGGCGGCGGTCATGCGGGGGGAACCGCTCCGGAACCTGGGGCTTCACCCGGAGAGCTTACGCTCCCGCCGCCGCGTCACCTGACCGCGGCGCCGCCGTCGGGGCGTCGGCACGCCAATCGCCGCTGCGGCCCCCGGATTTCTTCAGCAACCGGACCGACTCGACTGTCATCCCGCGGTCGACGGCCTTGACCATATCGTAGACCGTCAGGGCCGCGACGGAGGCGGCGCAGAGGGCCTCCATCTCCACCCCCGTCCGCCCGGTGCAGGTGACGGACGCGGTGACGGTCAGCCGGTCCGGCGGCGCGCTGGTGAAGTCCACCGTCACCCCGTCCAACGGCAGCGGATGGCAGAGCGGGATCAGCGACCCGGTGTTCTTCGCCGCCTGAATCCCGGCGATCCGGGCGACCTGCCGGACGTCCCCCTTCTTGCCGTCGCCGGCGAGGATCAGGTCGAGCGTCTCCGGCCGGCAAACGACCGTCGCCTCCGCGACGGCGGTGCGTTGCGTGACCGGTTTGGCGGCGACGTCCACCATCCGGGCGGCGCCGGTTTCGTCGAAGTGGGTGAGGGGCAAGGCGGAAGGGCGAAGGTGGAAGGCGGAAGGAAAGGCGAGCGGGGGGCGTCAGCCCCCTGTGCATTCTGACGGGACCGATCGCGGCGGCGACTTCAGGGGCGACTCGGCGGCCGCCACTCCCAGATGGGGTCTTCGGAGGTGGTGGCGAGTCCAAGGACCACCCCCTGACGCCGCACGACCCGCTCGTCCGGAAGGAAGGAGCCGGCTCGGTCGAACAGCGGTCCGGCGTTGCCGCTCGGCGGATAGAAGCGCCGAAACCGGCTCTGATTCCAATACGCCAGCCGTACGAACTGGACGTTGCCGGCCTCTTCGATTCCGGCCGGGGCCAGGAACGGGTCTGAGGAATTGAGTGTTTCCATGTCCGGATAGAGCCAGTCCCAGCGACTCGCCAACGCCGGGACCGCGGCCTTCAGGTCGTTGTCGACGAACTGATGCAGCCGCGGGGCGTGTTGGAGCGGCCGATAATTTTCGTGATCGCGGAGCGCCGCGCGCCACAGCTCCCGCGTGACGGCGTCCCCCCAGTAGTTTCGCTCGAACCCCAGCCGGTCGGCCCCCCATAGCCCGCCGACGGCGGCGGAGTAGGAACTCAGCCACACCGGGCTCATCCAGACCACGTTCACTCCCTGAAGGGCCAGTAACCCGACGACCGCCGGCGCCGCGAGCTTCGGCCGCCAACGCTTCAGCCGTTCGAACATCAAGCCGGCTCCGCGTCCGGCGAGCAGCGCCAGCGGGGGGAAGATCACCAGCCACAGCCGCACGCCGTCGTACAGGCTCTCGCCGCGCGTGCAGACGAGGGCCAGCGGGACGAGGACCGCGGCGGTGAACAGGGTGAGGGGAGAGGAGGGAGGGAGGAGGGGGGGCGTGTCGGGGACCGCTCGCCGTTCTCCTCCTCCCTCATCACTCCTCCCCCCTCCCCGGATGGCCCCCCAGACGGCCAGCGCCGTCAGCCCGACCGGGACCGTGGCCAGCGTCATCACCAGCGGATAGTGCCAGGGCGTCGGTTCGAGGCCCTCGCCGTTCCAGACCTGGCCGAGGTAGTAGTTTCGAATTGGCAGCCGATCGGTGATCGTGCCGAGGAAGGCGGCGCCGTGTTCGCTCGGGTTGAGCCACAGATAGGGCCAACCGACGAAGAACGCGCACAGCCCCACGCCCCCGAAAACCGCCACCGGGCCGATCGCCCGCCAGGACTCTTTCCACCCGTGCTCCCGCCCGGCGTGGTAGAGCGCCCAGACGGCGACCGTCGGCCCGAGCAGCGCCCCCTGGATCTTGCAGAGCAGGGCGAGGCCGAACAGCAGCCCGCACAGGGCCGGTCGTTTGAACGACGTGACGCGAGGGTTCCACCACGCCGCCACGCCGCACAGGCAGGCGGTGTAGAACAGGTTCGTCGCCGTCTCCAGCGAGGCGATGTGGGCGTGCCCGAACACCCGCGGCATGAGCACGAGGCTCGCTCCCGCCGCCAACCCCGTCGGCAGGCCGTACCAGCGGGTTCCGCAGAGAATCAGCAGGCCGACCGTCAGGGCGAACGCCGCGGCACTGCCGACGCGGGCCCGCGCCACGCTGAAGGGGCCGCCGGGGTTTTCGGGGGCGTGGACCCACCAGGCAAGGTCGTGCCACAGGCCGAGCCAGAGCTTCGCCAGCGGCGGGTGGTCCGCCATGTAGCCGGCGTCGGTGTCGAAGATCTCGCCCAGCGTCCGCGGGTCCAGCAGGGCCAGGCCGTAGTGCCGGGCCGCGGCAAGGTAGACGCCCTGCTGCGTGTAGAAGCCCTCGTCGACCGTCAGCCCCGGCCCCTGCGGCATGCCGGGGTCCGCCCCGCCGGGGTCGAGCTGGCAGAGCACGACGAGAAAGACGACCGCCGCGGCGGCCAGCGGCGGCGCCCAAGGTTTCCAGCGGGCGGTCCGGGCGGGATCGGGCGCCGGCGGATCGTCGGGAGTACGGTTCACCCGGACGAGTTTAGCCGCTGCGCAGCGAAAACCCCCGCCCCCCAAGCGACCGGGTGGTTCGCTCGGGGGGCGGGGGTTTCACGCGGGATCGCCGATTCCCCCGTTCGGCCGCCGTGTCGGCCCGGCCCCGCTCGGGGGGAGAGCCGGCCCGGGGTGCGGGCCGGGGACGCGGCGGCGGGAACGGGGAGCCGGCCGGGTTTCCGGCGGCGACCCGCTCTCGGGGATCTACGCCAGCTGCTTTTTGCGGCTGACGAGGGTCTTGATCCGTTCGGCCAGCAGGGCGGTGTCGAACGGCTTGCGGAAGGTCTCGTTGAACAGCGTGCGGTCGAAGCCGCTGGCGCTGTCTTCGTCGGAGATCAGGCCCACCAGCACGGTGTCGCTGTACTGGGCGTTCTTCCGCAGGTTGGCGGCGATCATCAGGGCTTCGCTGCGGCCCATGACGAAGTCGATCACGACGCCGTCCGGGTGCAGGGATTCGGCCTGGATGCCGGCCTCAAAGCCGCTGGCGGCGGTCTCGAGCTTGAACTCGTTCTCGCCCAGCATCTCGGTCAAACCGGCGAGCACTTCGCCCCCGGTCCCGACGACGAGCAACTTGCCCATCGCCTCGTCTTCGAGCTCTCCCAAGGGCATCCCGTGTTCCTTGAGGAACCGGATGAGATGCTCCCGGGGGATGCGGCGGTCCTGCGACCCCGGAATGCGATAGCCGCGGAGACGACCGGAGTCGAACCACTTGCTAACGGTGCGGGGGGCGACCTTACAGATCTTGGCGACCTGCCCGGTCGTGAAAATCGTTCTCATGTGCGGGCTCTCCTGAGTTTTGGGCCGACCGTCGGGGGCGTCATGCCCCCGGTTCCCCCCGCCGCACGCCCGTACCCCATCAAGCGGAGCCGAGGTTGCGGTCGGGTCGGGGGGAGGTAGGGCGGCCCGAGGGTCGTCAACGGGTCAAAAGGGGGGGACGTCCGGCCGGCGGGTCGAACCGGCCGGACGACGGGAACGACCGCGTCGCCGCCGTCGGCCCGAACGTTCCGCCTCGTCCCCCCAGCGGGGCGAAGCGGTCCGGAGGGCACGGCAGCGGCAGGCCGTCCGGGGGGAAACTTCGTCACCACCGCCGCGTCGCCTTGAGCAGGACCGACCCACACGACCCGTCGGAACCCTATTTCGCTAGCGGAGTTACGCACGCTCGGAGAAACCCCGATGTCCGCGGGCGCGAACCGTCGGCATCGCGTGCGAATCGATCGGCCCCCCGGTCGCCGCCGTCGTCAGGATCGGTCCGGTCCCCCGCAATCCCGGCGAAATCGGCCGGAATCTCGCAACCGCGGGGCCTCCCGCCGTCCCGCCACGGGCGGGGCGTCCGCCCGAGCGGCTACACTCCGGCCCGACACGGCCCGCTCGCCCGTCGTATCCCTCCCTTCGCACGCCCCGCGTCGCACGCCCCCGTCCCGCGTCGCCTGATCCGCGACGCCCGTCCTCCCGCTCCGAGCCCGCCGTCGATGACCCCCCGCGAAGTCCTCGCCCTCTGCCGTGAACGCGACCTCAACGCGGTCGACCTGCGGTTCATGGACTTCCCCGGCACGCAGAAGCACTTCACCCGCCCGCTCTCCCGCCTCACCGAGGCCAGCTTCGAGGAAGGGTTCGGGTTCGACGGATCCGGCATGCGCGGCTGGCAGGCCGTCAACGAGTCCGACCTGCTCGTCGTGCCGCAGGCGGACACCGCGATGGTCGATCCGTTCATGGAGCGGACCCTCGCCCTGACCTGCACCGTCCGCGACCCCGTCACCGGCGAGGACTACCCCAAGGACCCCCGCAACATCGCCCGCAACGCCGAGCGCTACATGCGGAGCCTCGGCATCGCGGACGAAGCGATGATCGGGCCGGAGGCGGAGTTCTTTGTGTTCGACTCCGTCGCGTTCGACTCCAACGCCCACGAATCGTTCTACCACCTGGACAGCGCCGAGGGGCAGTGGACCCGCGGCCGCCGCGGCGCCTCGACCGGCGGGACGTCCAACAGCGGCTATCAGGTCCGGCAGGGGGAGGGCTACTTTCCCACGCCCCCGACCGACACCCTGCAGGATCTGCGGGGCGAGATCATGCGGGTGTTGGAGGAGGTCGGCATCGCCGCGGAGGGCCACCACCACGAGATCGCCACCGCCGGCCAGTGCGAGGTCGACATGCGATTCGCCCCGCTGCTGAGGACCGCCGACAACCTGCTGCGGTACAAGTACGTGGTGAAGAACGTCGCCGCCCGCCGCGGCAAGACGGCCACCTTCATGCCCAAGCCGCTCTACGACGACGCCGGCAACGGGCTGCACCTTCACCTCAGCCTCTGGAAGGACGGCGCCCCGCTGTTCGCCGGCAACAACTACGGCGGGCTCTCCGACACGGCGCTGCACGCCCTGGGCGGCATCCTCGCCCACGCCCCGGCCCTGTTCGCGTTCTGCTGCCCGACGACCAACAGCTACAAGCGACTGGTCCCCGGGTTCGAGGCCCCGGTGAACCTCACCTACTCCTACCGCAACCGTTCCGCCGCGGTCCGCATCCCGGTGAACGCCCAGCGGCCGGAGGACAAGCGGTTCGAGTTCCGCGTCCCCGACCCCAGTTGCAACGCTCACCTGGCCTGCGCGGCGCTGCTGATGGCGGCGCTGGACGGGGTGCAGAACCGGATCGACCCCGGCCCGCCGCTGGACAAGGACCTGTACGATTTGGGCAGCGAGGAGGTGCGGGACGTGCCCACCGTCCCGGCGACGCTCGCCGAGGCCCTCGCCGCCCTGCGGAGCGACCACGAGTTCCTGCTGCGGGGCGACGTGTTCACCGAGGACGTGATCGACACCTGGATCCGGGTGAAGACGGAGCACGAGGTCGTCGCCGTCCGCCGCCGCCCCCACCCGCACGAGTTCGCCCTCTACTACGACGTGTGACGGGCGGTACAGGCGCCCGTAATACCAGCCCGACGCGCAAGCGTCGGCCGTCGGCGCAGCCGCCCAATCCGACGACACACGGCCGGAGCTTGCGCTCCGGGCTGGTATGAGCCGAGTCCGTCGGCGGACCGCGGCCCTACTGAGCGACTCCCATCGGTTCCGGTTCCGGTTCCGCGAGCGGGGCGACGCCGAGGGCGTCCAGCACGCGGGAGAGCAGTTCGTCGTCGTCCACCCGCTCCTCGGCGAACGCCGCCGGGTCCGGGTGCAGTTCCCGGAGCGTGGCGACGTGCTCGGCGGCCTCGCGGTCGTCGCACCGCACCAGCGCCCCGACCAGCGCCTTGAGCACGGCGGGGGCGAAGGGCGGCTCGGACAGCCCGCCGGACTCCGCTTCGACGGGGGGCAGCCGCACGGCGATCGCCGCCGCCGCGGATCGCACCGCCGGCGTGCGAGCCCCCAGGCCGGCGAGCGCCACCCGGTCCAACTCCTCCCGGGCCGCCTCCGCCCGGGCGAGGTCCGGTGCCGCCGCCAACCCCCGCAGCGCCGCCGCCCGCACCGCGGCCAGCGGGTCGTCCGTCGCCGCGATCAGTCCGACCAGGCAGCGGTCCCAGGCGTCGCGGTCCGTCGCCGCGTCGGGGCAGAGGCGCCCGATCGCCTCCGCCGCCGCCGCCCGCACGGCCGGCTCCCGGTCGCGGAGCGTTTCGAGGAGCGCGGAAAGAGTCTCTGACTCCACCGCGGGAGTCCGGGACTCCCGGTCCCGGAGTTGCGCTGCGTCCCACACGGCCGCCAAACGGCGGGCGGGGCGTTTGTGGTGCAGGTCTTCCCGCACGCCGGCCTCCGTCGGCGGGGAGGAGTCACGGAGCGACGCCGCGCTGAAGCGGGCGTCGCCGACTTTGCGGAGGTACTTCAGCCCGCCGGTGACCGCCGCGGCCGCGTCGCCGCGGAGTTCGCCGATCCAGGGCGGATCGCCGGTCGAACCGTCCCGTTCCTGCCGGACGTGCCAGAGCAGGGCGAGGGCGTAACCGAGTTCCCGGCTGGTGAGGTATCCGCTGCGGCCAATCTGCCACCAGTGGCCGAACGTGCCCGCCGCCGTCGCGGGGATCCGCTGTTCCTGAACCGTGGCGTTCGCCACGAACAGGCCCAACCCCAACGCGGCACAGGTCAGGTCGGTGCGGGGTTCCTCATCCGGATCGTCCAGTGGAGAACCGGACGCCTCGCGGTCGGATGGGGGGCGGAGCGTTTCTTCCAGAGCGTCCGTCAAGCTCATGAAGCGCTCTCCGCGGAGCGATTCGCCCAACAGGATCTGATGGCAGAGTTCATGGGCGACAGTCGCGGCGAGGTTCGTCGGTTCCGAAGTGAGTTCCCGATTGAGGGAGACGGTCGGCGTCTGGCCGTCCCCGAGGCTCCAGAGCCCCCATGGCCGCGACTGCCCCCCCACGACGTGCAGTTGGTTCGGGTCGGTTCGCCGATCTCCGTCGAACCATTCCACCGTGACGCCGTCCGGATCGATGCCGAGGTGGGCGGCGAACCGGGCGAACAGTTGGGCCGTCTTCTCCGCGGACCCGTCGAAGCCGGCGAGTTCCCGGGACGGCAGGAGTTGCTCGACCGGCTCGCCGCCGTTCAGGCCGAGTCGTTCCGGTCCCAGCCGACCGGCCAGCACGTTCAGGTGCCGCTCGACCCACGCCTGTTCCTGCACTTCCAGCGGCGGGCGGGGCGTGAAGAGACCGAACATGCGGGCGGCGGTTGGGGCGAGGGAAGGGGAACGACCGGCGGCGGGGACTGTGCCGACCGACGCCGGTCGCGGCAAACAGTCGCACGGAATCGGCCGATGCATGCGGGGCGGTCGGCGTGCCGACCGAAGGGTCTGTCCCCGCGTTTCTCCCTGCCCGTTCGCCCCGTCATGCCGCCCCTCGATCTGTCCCGGCCCGGTCATGCCCCCCACCCGGCGACCGCGGGGCAATACTGTCCCGAGACCTACGGACTGGGGGCGGGGCAGCGATTGGCCGTGCGGACCCGGGCCGCCCTCGCCCGCTCGACCCCGGCGGTGCTGGCCGCCCGGCGGTCGGCTCCGGGGGCGGTGCCCGTCGCCCCGGCCGATCGTCGGCCGCCGGGCTGAACGGGGCGACGGGCTGAACGGCGGGGGGCGGCAGCGGTAGACTCCGCCATGGCCGCTTCCCCCCCGTCCGCCGCCGACGCGACCGCCGTCGGCTCCGTGCTCGTTCCGAGCCCCCCCACGCTGGTGCGGCCGGCCGTCCCGAGCGACGTGCCGGCGGTGCACGCCTTCATCCGCCCGTTCGTCGCCACCGGCCGTCTGCTGGAGCGGACGATGGACGAACTCGAGGAGTTGGTCCCCACCGGCTTCGTGGCGATCGACCCCTCGAGCGACGCTCCGGAGCCCCCCGACGGGCAGGTGGTGGGCTTCGCAGCGCTGGAGATCTACTCCTCCAAGCTGGCCGAGGTTCGCAGCCTCGCCGTGGCCGACTCCTGCCGCGGCAAAGGAGTCGGCAAGGCGCTGGTGGCCCGCTGCGTGGCTCTGGCCCGGCAGCGGAACGTGCTGGAGGTGATGGCCGTGACCAGCAGCGAAGCGTTCTTCGCCAGTTGCGGGTTCGACTTCACCCTCCCGGGCGAGAAGAAGGCCCTGTTCCTCCAAACCCGCGAGGTCCCCGCCCGCCCCGTCGAAGGCTGAGGCGGGGCGGGCGGCGCGACGTTCGCTCCGCGGTCAGGCGGCCGGCTCCTCCGACTCTTCCTCTTCCGACTCGGGCTCCGGCTCAGACTCGGGTTCCGGTTCCGGTTCCGGTTCCGTCTCCGGCTCCGGATCCGACGGCGGGTCGGCCATCGCCGGTTCCTCGGAGGAGCCTTCCGCAGCGGGCTCCTCGCTGTCGGGTTCCTCGCCGGCCGGTTCCTCGCCGGCGGGCTCCTCGGTCGAGGCGGGCTCCGGCGCCGACTCGTCCGCGGGGGCGGGCTCCTCGGTCATCTCCTCGGCCGGCGGGGCCTCGGAGGCCGGTTCGTCGGCCGGGGCCGGGGCGTCCGCGGGGGCCGGTTCGGGCGTGGGCTCTTCGGTGGGGGCCGGCTCTTCCATGGCGGGCTCGTCCGCCTCCGGGCCGGCGAGGGCGGAGAGGTCGGCGTCGCCGTCTTCGTCGCCGGTCTCCGCTGGGGACTCGGTTCCCGCGTCGGCGTCGTCGGCCCACTCGGAGCGGGGGACGATGCGGGCGCTGGTGATGGTGTCCAGCTCCGGATAGTTCTCCTCCAGGTATTCGGCGCCGCGGGCTTCGATCACGTGCTGGGCCTGGACCTCCTCGGCGTGGAACTTCGACGGCACGTCGCCTCCGGAGACGATCTCCGCGAACGGGCTGAACCCCTGCGGGTCCAGGCTGGCGGAGTTATCCGCCAGGTTGATGAACATCTGCGTGGTGCGGGTGTTCGGCCCGCTTTTGGCGAAGCTGAGCGTGCCGGCCGTGTTGCTGGCCTTCACCGGTTCGTCCTGCAGGTCCGTGCCCCGCCAGCGGGCGCTGTCCGCCGGGTCGGCGGCGATGCCGAACTGGGCCACGAAACCGGGGATCACCCGGAAGAACGCGGCGCCGTCGAAGAAGCCTTCCTCCACCAACGTCTTGAAACGGGCGGCGCCCAGCGGGGCCCATTCCGGCCGGGCCTCGACGACGAACGGGCCCTCGGTGGTGACGAACTCCACGCGGAACGGCTCCATGTTCGTTGCGTCGTCGGCGGGGGCCGGGTTCGCCTCGGCCTCGGCCTCGTCGTCGGCGGTGAACTCCGGGGCGTTCGGGTCTTCGTAGTCCCGGATGCACCCCGTCGTCAGCAGACCGAGGCCGACGAACGCGGCGAGGGCGGCGCCGGGCAGCAGCGAGAGGGGGCGGGGCGGGGGCGAGACACGCATGGCGGCGAGCGGTTCGGGGACGGCGGGGGAACGGGGCCGCGGAGCATACCGACCGCGACCGCTTCGTTCCGGCGTCCCCGCGGGGAGGCCGCGCGTCGATCGGGCGGGTTGCGGTCGCGGCGGCGGGCGCCGGACACTCCCGCGCTCCTCGGCTCCGCTCCGTCTCCCCGCACCGAAGCTCTCCCGTGCCCCGTCCCTCCGGCCGCGAACCCGGCCAGCTGCGCGAACTGACCGTCCAACGGCCGTTTCCCAGCGCCGCGGCCGGCAGCGTGCTGATCGCCGCCGGCGACACCGTGCTGCTGTGCACCGCCTCCGTGACCGACGGCGTCCCCCCGTGGCGGGAGAACCGGGAGGACCCGGCCCGCTCCAAGGGCTGGCTGACGGCCGAGTACGCCATGCACCCCGGCAGCACCCCGGGCCGCAAGAAGCGGGGGACCGACGGCCGGGCGACGGAGATTCAACGCCTGATCGGCCGCAGCCTGCGGGCCGCGGTGGACTTCGCCGCGCTGGGCAACCGCACCATCACCGTCGATTGCGACGTGATGCAGGCCGACGGCGGCACCCGCACGCTGGCGATCACCGGCGGGTTCATCGCCCTGGCCGACGCGGTCGCCAGCCTGAACCTCGACCGCGCCGGTTCCAACGGACAGGGCAACGGCCGGCCGGGGGTGCAGGTGTTGAAGCGTTCGATCGCGGCGGTCAGCGTCGGCGTGACCTCGGAGGGCTGCGTGCTGGACCTGGACTACGCCGAGGACAGCCGGGCCGCGGTCGACCTGAACGTGGTGATGACCGGCGGCACGACCTCGCCGGAGGGCGACACGCCGGGCGACTTCATCGAGGTGCAGGGCACCGCCGAGGGCGAACCGTTCCCCCGGGCCGTGCTGGACGAACTGCTGGATCTGGCCGCCGCCGGCTGCGCGGGGCTCACCGCCTTGCAGCGGGAACTGCTGGGCGACCGTTTCCCGAATTGAACCGCGGAGCGGCCCGGGGAAGCGACGCCGCGGTCCCGGCGCGGGAATCCGTCCGGTGCGGCCGGTTTGCGCGACGATCGGCACGATTTAGGATCGAGGCGGCCGGGCGGCTCCCGGTCGGTTTCGCTCTGAGCCTGCCTCCCGTGTCCGATGCCCGCGGCGTCCTCCCCCCGCCCCCCCGTGTTGCGGCGGGGCGGGTTTGCGGGCGTGAGCCGGGTCTCGCTGCTGTTCGCCGCGCTGCTGGGGGTCTTCGGCGGGCTGGGGACGTTCACGTTCGGCTACGGGCAAGGGGCCAGCTACCTCAGCAACGATCCGGAGGCGTGCGTGAACTGCCACGTCATGCAGGGGCACCACGATTCCTGGCAACACTCCGCCCACCGACACGTCGCGGTCTGCAACGACTGTCACCTGCCGCACGATCCGGTGGGGAAGTGGGTGGTGAAGGCGGACAACGGCTTCTTTCACTCCTGGGCGTTCACGCTGGAGAACTTCCACGAGCCCATCCAGATCAAGCCGCGGAACCGCCGGGTGACGCAGCGGGCCTGCATGGACTGCCACGCCGACACCGTCCACCAGATGCTCCCCGCCGATGCGGGCGGGGAGACGCTCTCCTGCGTGCACTGCCACCGCGACGCCGGTCACGCCTTCCACTGATTCCCGCCCGCTGAGCTCTCCTCGCGGCTCCCGCCGGAACCCCGCTCCCCCGCCTCGCCGCTCAGACCCATGCCCGCCGACGCCCCGTCCCCGACGCCCCCGCCCGCGTCCCCCGGCGACGCTTCGCCGCGTCGTCGGTTCCCGTTGCTGGCCGCGGTGACGGGCGCCGCCCTGCTGGCGACGGTCGGCGTGGCGGCGCTGCTGGTGTCGATCTTCCAGCACAAACAGGAGGCCCGCACGCCGTTCGTGCGGGTGGTCGAGGTCAACGAGACCAGCACGGACCCGGTCCCCTGGGGGGCGAACTGGCCCCACCAGTTCGACAGCTACCGCCGCAGCGTCGATTCGGCGGAGACCGAGTACGGCGGCTCCAGCGCCATGCCCGCCAGCAAGCTGGAGAAGCACCCCTGGCTGCGGCGGCTCTACGCCGGCTACGCCTTCAGCCTCGACTACCGGGAGGCCCGCGGGCACGCCTACATGCTTTTCGATCAGGAGGTCACGGAACGGGTCACGAAGCGCACGCAGTCCGGCGCCTGTCTGCACTGTCACGCCTCCGTCGTGCCGACCTACCGCCGGCTCGGGCAGGAGGAGCGGGGCGAGGAGCCGACGCCGGAACGCCTGGCCGCGGACTTCGACTGGCCCGCGGTGATGGCCGGCTTCCGCACCTCCAGCACGCTGTTCTACGACGAGATGCACGAGGAACTGCTCCGCACCCCCGACGGCACGCCGGGGGAGAACCGGCCGATGTTCCCCGGCGGCTCCACCACCGAGACGCCCACGCCGGCGAACGTCGCCGAGCTACCCCCGGCCCCGGCGGGCGGCGACGGCGACCCCCACCAGCCGGGCGAGGCCCACCCGGTCAGCTGCGTGGACTGCCACGACCCAGAGTCGATGCGGGTGCGGGTCACGCGGCCCGGCTTCGTGCTGGGGATCGCCGCCCTCGCCGAGAGCGACGAACCCGTCCCCCATCTGCCCAGCGTCGAACGCTGGCGGGAAGGGAACCGGGCCGAGCCGTACGACCCCAACCTCGACGCCACCCGGCAGGAGATGCGGAGCTTCGTCTGCGGGCAGTGCCACGTGGAGTACTACTGCGGCGACAAGATGTCCCTCACCTTCCCCTGGGGCAACGGGCTGAAGGCGGAGCAGATCGAACGGTTCTGGGACGACACCGAGTTCCCCGACGGCGGCCCGTTCTACGACTACGCCCACGGCGAAACCGGGGCGCCGGTGCTCAAGGCTCAGCATCCGGAGTTCGAATTGTGGAGCCAGGGGATCCACGCCCGCAGCGGGGTGAGCTGCGCGGACTGCCACATGCCCTACGAACGGCAGGGGGCGATGAAGGTCAGCAGTCACTGGGTCCGCAGCCCGCTGCTGAACCTCAATCGGGCCTGCCAGACCTGCCACAACGTGCCCGAACAGGAACTGCGAGACCGGGTGGCCGCGATCCAGGACCGCACGACGGCCCAGATGGAGCGGGCCGCCGTCGCGATGACGGACATGCTCGACGCCATCGAGGAAGCCCAGGCGGCGGGGGCGACCGACGAGGAGTTGGCCCCGATCTTCGCCCTGCAGCGGAAGGCGATGTGGCGGCTGGACTTTATCAGCAGCGAAAACTCCAAGGGCTTCCACGCCGATCAGGAGGCGATGCGGATTCTGGGCGAATCGATCGACTACAGCCGGCAGGCCCAGGTCCGGGCGCTGCGTCTGCGGACCCCCGCGGCGCCCGAGTCGGAGCGAACCGACGAGCCGGTGCGCGGCGTCACGCCGACGGAACGGGCCCCCCTGGGGGCGCCGACGTCCGTCCCGACGGAGGGCGACGCCGTCGCCCGGGCGGGGTGAGCGTCGGCACGTCGCACCGCGGGCGGCGGGGGCCGATCTCGGGGGGAGTGGCGCCGCGGCGAAACCTGCGGCGGCGCCGGGGGGTATCGGGTGGCGCCGGCGGACAGGCTCCGTAGATTGCCCGGCTCCCCGTTCCCATTCAGAACTCCCCAATGCGTCGACTCCCCCTTCTCGCCTCATGCGCCGCGGTCGCGGCGTTGCTGGCGCCCGCGCCCGTCGTAGCGGCCGATGCGGTGCCGGCCGCCAAGCGGCTGCCGCCGATGACCTACGGTTTCGTTACCGTGCCGGACGTGACCGCCGCCAAGGAGCGGTTCAACGCCACGCGGTCCGCCGGCCTGTTCACCGATCCGGCGCTGGCCGATCTGCGGGAGATGCTCGGCGAGAAGTTGGAGGAGGGCGGCGAGGCCCTCCGCGAACGCCTCGGCATCACCCTAGACGAACTGCTGCAGGTTCCCACCGGCGAGGTCACCTTCGCCGTCGTGCAGACCGCCCCGCGGGAGGTCGCCGTCGTCGGCCTGCTGGACTACGGCGACAGCGAGGAGACCGTCCTCAAGCTGATCGATCAGGCGGAGGACGCCCTGGAGGAGAACGGCCTGACCAGCGCCGAGGAGAGCTTCGAGGGCACGCCGATGATCGTCTGGACGGCCCCCGAGGAAGAAGTCGACGAGTTCGCCGAGGACTTCGACGCCGAGGCCGACCCGCCGGAGCCGCAGCAGTTCGCCTACTTCCGCAAGGACACCCACCTGGTCGTCGCCAGCGATCCGGCGGCGCTGGAGGCGATCCTGGTCCGTTGGGACGGCACGCACGACAGCACCTTCGCCGACAACGAGGTGTTCCGCTATATCGCCGACCGCACCCGCACCGACGACCGGGAGCCGGTGCTGGTGTGGTACGCGGACGTCATCGGCTCCGTCCGCAGCGCCGTGCTCGGCAGCGGGCAGGGCGGTCTGCCGGTGCAGATGGCCCTCAGCTACCTGCCCGTGCTGGGGCTGGACGAATTTAAGGCGATCGGCGGCAGCATGGATCTCGCCACCGAGGAGTACGCCAGCGTCGGCAAGGTCGTGCTGTACGCGGACCGCACCGACCGGGCGTTGGGCGTGTTCAAGTTCCCGCCGGCCCGCCTGACCCCGCCCGCGTGGGCCGGGGCGGACGCCTCCAGCTACAGCGCCTTCAACTGGGACCTGGCCGCCGCCTACGACGCCGTGCGGACCACCTACGACAGCATGGTCGGCCCCGGCGAGTTCGACCGGGCCGTCGCCCAGCGGTCCGAGACGCTGCCGGTGGACATCAAGCAGGACGTCGTGGACTCCTTCACCGGGCGGGTCGAGATCGTCGGCTACCCGGTGACGAACCTCGCCGAGGCGCTGGACGGCGCCGACTCCTTCGACGACGACGGCGACGAAGCCGCCCAGCCGCCGGTTCAGCCGGTGATCTTCGCCCTCGGCCTGAGCGACGCCCGGCGGGTCTCCGAACTGCTGGACCAGGCGCTGGACGCCTCCGGCGGGATGCTGAAGAGCCGCGACTTCCGCGGCACGCCGATCTACGAGGGCAGCAACCCGGCCGACGGCAGCGCGATCGCGATGGCCGTCAGCGGCGAGTCCCTGCTGCTGACGACCGACGTGGCCCGGTTGGAAGCCGCCCTCCGCGGCCCGGCCGACGAACCGCTGGCCGAGGCCCCCGCCTTCGCCGAGGCGCTCGGCAAGATGCCGGCGGAGGTCTCGATCCTCTCCTTCTCCGATCAGCGGGGACAGGCGGAGGTCTACTACGACCTGTTCCGCTCCGGCCAGCTGACCGGCACGGTGCCCGATCCCAGCACCGCCGAGGCGATGAACGAGATCGCCGACGCCCTCCCGCCGTTCGACGCCATCCAGAAGTACCTCGGCGTCTCCGCCAGCTACTTCGTGCCGGACGAGCACGGCGGGCTGTGGGTCAGTTTCGGGCTGGAGACGGATACGGAGTGAGGCTCCGCACGGCCGCGGGGCTCCGCAGGGGGCCCCGGGCCGTCCGTTCCGTCCGCCGGACGGCCGTCCCCGGGCGATCCGCCGCCGGGGGGGCCGTCGTCAGCGTCGGAAACTCTCGACCCGCGATCGGGGCGCGCTGCCGCCACGGTCGCGGGTCTTTTTGGTACAGCGACAGTTCCTCCGCCAAATCGCGCGCCGCGTCCAGCGTCGGGTAGACGGCCCCGACCGGGACGTGGAACTGGTACGCCTGCCCGACCTCCAGCGTGCGGGTCGCCTCGACGGTCGAGGCGGCGCCGAGCTGCTCGAACCGCAGCGGTTCCCGCACCTTGTAGGTGTGAATCTCGCCGGGGGCGAGGGTGAACGGTCCGCCCCACGGGCCGTTCGGCTCCTCGCGCACCCGGTAGGTCAGCGTGAGTTCGGAGCGGTTCTCCAGGGTCGTGTCCGGCACGATGAATTCGGCGATCACCAGGCCATCGGTGGCGCCGGAGGCGGGGCCGCGAGAGTTCAATTCCTCGATCCGCAGGGCGGCGCCGGGCACGTCGAAGTCCTGCAGCGGGCCGCTGAAGGGGCCTTCGTCGTCCAGCCAGTTGTCCCAACCCTCGCGGACGAGGCGGGCGGCGAGGTCGCCGTCGATGCGGTCCCCGACGAGGGCGCGGGCGTCCAGCGCGGCGATGCCGGCGTCTTCCCCCTCGGCCACGGCGAGGAAGTTGCGGTAGGAGCCGTTGCGACGCACCGTGGCCCGGATCGGCTGCCGCAGGGCGAGTCGCACCACGCCGGCCCGCTGCCAGGCGCCGCCGTCCCGGTCCCCGCCGTCAGGGCGGTGGTCGATCGTCAGTTCGACCGCGTCGGACTCCATCCGCACCAGCGCGTTCTCCCGGGAATCCCCCCCGATCGCGGCGATCGGGCCGACGAGCGTCAGCCGGGCCCGCAGTTCGTGGTCGGCGTATTCGGGCCGGTTCAGACCGGGGACGATCCGGAGGAGGTTCTCCCGCTGATGGAGGCTCGCCAGCGGGTTGCCGGGCACGTCGCGGGCGTCGATCCGCGGCACGCCCTCCTCGACCAACTGGTCGGAGAGCACCCGCACCAGACTGGCGGAGACGCCCACGGCCAAC
Source organism: Alienimonas sp. DA493 (assembly GCF_043951915.1). Classification (NCBI taxonomy): domain Bacteria; kingdom Pseudomonadati; phylum Planctomycetota; class Planctomycetia; order Planctomycetales; family Planctomycetaceae; genus Alienimonas; species Alienimonas sp. DA493. Next base: position 50,341 of record NZ_JBINJD010000012.1, read on the forward strand.
CCCTCCGGTTTGCCGGCGCCGGTCGCCAAGTCGAAGGTGACGCCGCCGTCGGCCCGCCGCGGCGGGTGCGGCGGATGATCGGCCGGGGCGCCGAACGCCAGATCGAAGATCGCGTTCAGCCCCTTCTCGTCGGCCTGCACCCCGGCGAGCCTCACCTGAATGGACGGCTCGACCAGAGGGAGCGGCAACAGTTCGCCGGTCAGTCCGCCGGGGTCGCCCAGCGAGACGTTTGAGCCGGCGTTTTGGAGGAACTCCGGCACCGCATCGTGCACGGCCTGCTCCCCCTGGGTGCGGGCGTCGTAGAGCCCCTCGACCAGCGTCTTGGCGAGCTTCGATTCCGTCAGGAACAGCCCGTCCTCGTCCACGCAGCCCGGACCGCAGACGTAGTAGTCGTCCGGCGGCAGGGCGAACCGGGTGCGCAGCGCGGTGAGCTGCAACTCCCCGTTCACCACCGAGGGGCGGATGTCGACCTCCAGGACGAGCGGCCGCCGCACGCCGGCCCGCACGGCGATCGGACCGGCGAAGCCGCGGTGGCCCAGCGGGGCTCGCATGAAGATTCGCTGCACCGTGATGCTGGCGTCTACGACCTCCACCCGGCCCGTCACGTAGTTGCCGGCCCGGCCGACCAGCGACGCGTCGACGACCCGCCCGGAATAGCGGATGCCGCTGAAAAACACGTGGATTTTGTGACCCAGCGCCTCCCGGGTGATGTTCTGGTCCGGGATCGTGCCGGTGAGGGCGTCCGCCGGCAGGGAGCGGGCGTACTGCCGCACGAGCTTCTCCAACAGGGCGTTGTCCGCCCGCACGAAGGCGCCGCGTTCGAGGATCAGCTCCGGTTCGAACTCTTCCGGCGAAGCGGCGACGGCCTCGGAGCGGTCGAGCTCGTCCTCGTCCGGCAACTGCTCCTCAGGCGGTTCGACGAGGCCCTCGTCCACTTCGCCCGGCGCCCCGTTCGCGGCCCGCGGGGCCACCACCCGGGGATTGCGCAGGATCGCGGCGAAGCGGTCGGAGGAGAACGCCGTCTTCCACACGTCGTGGCCGGCGTTCCGCACCTGCGTGAACCGCACCCGGCCGCCGGCCTCGCGGATTTCACGGACCGTCTCCTCCGTCTCGATGAACGGCACGTAGCGGTCCTGGGCGCCGGCGACGATCCAGAGCGGCGTGACCCGGGAGGCCGCGGCGAGCGCCTCGACATCCAACCCGATCGACCGTCCGCTGGCCACCGACACCGCCGCCGACCACCGCAGCGGATCGCCCTGCGCCAACTGGCCGAGCACCCCGTAGCCGCCCATGCTCCAGCCGGCGAGGACCCGGTGGGCCGGGTCGATCGGCAGGGCGTTCTCGACCTCCTCGAGAATCTCCAGCGCCCGCTCGCCGTCCGGCCGGTCCGGGTTCCAGGCGGGCAGGATGCGGCCGTCGGAATCCTCGACCTGGGGAAACACCACCACGGCGGGGAAGTCCGGGTCCTCCCGCACGATCGGGCCGAGGCCGACGGTCGTCTGCCGGAGGCCGTCGGTCCCGCGTTCGTACGCCCCGTGCAGGAACAGCACGATCGGGTAGCCCTCCGGCGGCGGGGGCGTGCGGGGCACGTACACGCTGTATTTGTGGTCGCCCGCCTCGTCGGTGTAGGTGCGAACGGAGAACCCGGCCGGCGGCCGCCCGCCCGGGGCGGCGCGTTCGGCGGCCGGCTCCGGCGCGGCGAGCGGGCTCTGGCCCGCGAGCGGACCCGGGGCGAGAAGGCCGCACAGCAGTGCGAGGACGACCGGGGCGGGGCGAGCGAGCGACACGGCGGGGGCCGGGGAACGGGGGGCGAACGCGGCAGCCGGTAAACCTAGCCGTCCGTCTGCCGCGGGGCGTTGGTCCGCGGCAAGCGGCGCGCCCTTCGGGCCCGGCGGATGTGCCGAAACGTCCGGTCGCGCCCGTCGGGGCTCCGGATCTTCGCCGTTTCTTCTACAGACCCAGGTCGCGCAGCTTCTGCCGGGCGCGCGAAAGTGCGGGGCCGATGGAGTTCTCCGGGACGTTCATCCCGGCGGCGATCTCCCGGTAACTTTCGCCCTGCAGGTGGTAGCGGCGGACGATCTCCGCGTCGCGGTCGGGCAGGGCGGCCAACAGCCGTTCGACCTGCTCCCGATCGGCGATGCGGCCGTCCGCGGCGGGGGCGGCTGCCTTGGCGGGCGCCGGCTTCACCCCGGGCGGGGCGTGGCCCTCGACATGCCCCATCGCGGCGGCGGCCCGGCGTTCGGCCAGCTCCCGCACCGCGGTGCGGCGGGCGATTACGGTCAGATAGCTCGCCAGGCTGCTGCGGCCCTCGAACCGCCGCAGGGCGGCGCAGTCGTCGGCGAGCAACTCCAGCATCACGTCGGCGACGACGTCCTCTTCCACGTCCTTCGACAGCGGCACGCTGCGGGCCGCGGCGGTGTGCCGCACCACGTGCACCAGCAGGCCTCCGAACCGACTGACGAACTCCTCCCACGCGCCGGGCGTCTGCCGCAGACAGCGGGTCAGCAGGCCGCGATCGACGTCGGTGAGGGCCATCGGCGGGGTGGGGCTGGGACGGCGCGTCGCCCGGCGGGGGGCGGCGTCGCGTGTGGTCGAAGGGAAAGCGGCCCTATCGGCGGGGCCGGATCCGTGCCCGCCCCCAAAGTCTACGACCGCCGCGACGGGCCGGACAACGGATCGCGGTCCCGGGCGCGCGGAGCCTGCGAAATCTGTGCGGGTTGAAGGGGCCGCGCGTGCCGACTAGAACAGCGTCCCCTCTTTGATCCGCTGCCGAGGCCGCTTGTCGGTCCCCCATATCCCTATGACGCACGTCGTCGCCGAGCCCTGCTTCAACTGCAAATACACCGACTGCGTGGTCGTGTGCCCGGTGGAGTGCTTCTACGAGGGGGAGAGCATGCTCTACATCCATCCGGATGAGTGCATCGACTGCGAGGCCTGCGTGCCGGAGTGCCCCGTCGAGGCGATCTTCCACGAGGACAACCTCCCCGAGGAGTGGAACGCCTTCACCGAGCTGAACGCGGAAATGTCCCCGCAGTGCCCGGTGATCACCGAGCAGAAGGCCCCGATGGGCGGCGACGACGCCGCCTGCCAGCAGAGCTAGGCAACCTTTCCGACCCGCGGGATCGGATTGGGAGGGACGGCGCGGTTCTGCCGATAAGATGGCGAATCGTCCTCGTTCGAGCCCGCCCCCGTGCCGCGTCTTTCGTTCCGCCCCGGCTCCGCTTGCGTCCTGGCGGCGGGCGCGGCGCTGCTGATCGTCGCGGGAACCGCGGCCGTCCGCGGCGCCGACCCGGCCGACCGCGGCCGCGACGCCGCTCCCCCGGCGCCGGGCGCCGCCCCGCACGGGCGGCCCGCCGGGTTGCCGCTGCCCTCGACCGGCTCCGTCGCGGCGTACGAGGCGATCCTGTTCCCCTTTCTCAACGACCGCACCTACGTCGCACTGGGGTGGGAGCAGGACGGCGTCGTCCGCGACACCGGGCCGTACCTGAACGGCAAGTACTACGGCACGCACCCGGCGGTGCGCGTCTGGTACAGCCCGGAGGTGATCGAGTGGCTGAAGGCCGGCCGCGTCGGGGCCCTGCCGGACGGGGCGATGGTCGTCAAGGAGCAGTACGACGCCCCCGCCGCCCGCCACGCCGGCAAGACGGAGGAGGAACTGCGGGCCAGCCTGCAAAGCTGGACCGTGATGGTGAAGGACTCGAACGGGTCCCGCGACGGCTGGTTCTGGAGCAACCCCGTTCCGGATACGCCGCCGGCGGACAATCACGCGACCAACGAGCACCCCGTCAGCGGCTTCGGGCACTACTGCACCCGGTGTCACGGGGCGACGCAGAGCCCCGGCGTCGACGACCCGGCGAGCCGCGACAACGAGTTCCTGTTCGCCTCGCTGCGGAACGTCGAGGGCTTCCCCGGCGAGCCGCTGCTGTTCCGCGTGGACGACAGCTGGCGGGAGGAGGCGACCGCGGAGGCGGAGCCGGCGGTCACCGCCAACGACGCCCTGCTGGCGGCCCTCGGCACCTGGATCGCCAACGGCAAGGCGGCCGACGCCGAGGCCGAGGGCGCCGCCGACGGCCACGGCTCCCACCCCGGCTGCACCCGGCCGGGGGTGTGCGACCGGCCGGAACGCTCCGTCGATGCGGCGTTCCTCGCCCGGTTCGGCCCGCTGCCGAACGCGGAACTGGGCGACTGCGCCCGCCTGCCCGGCGTGACGCACGACTGGGCCCCGCTGGCCCCGGCGGAGGGCGACGGGCCGGCGAAGCGTTGGGCGACGTCGAACCAATGCATGGGCTGTCACGCCGGCCTGACGGCGCCGTTCGGTCCGACGATGTTCCTCCCGCTGGGGGCGAAGGACGACCCGGACCGGGCCGAGTACGGCGCCGACGGCCTGCACCAGTCGCCCTTTGGCGAGTGGCGTTGGACGCCGATGGGGCTCGCCGGCCGCGATCCGATCTTCCTCGCCCAGCTCGAAACCGAGCTGGCGATCGTGAAGCGGGAATTCCCCGCGGAGCAGGCCAAAGCCCTCGCCCGGGACCTGCAGGACGCCTGCCTGCGGTGCCACGGGGCGATGGGCCAGCACGCCTTCCAAGACGACGGCGGCCCCGACGCCCGCTTCACCCTGGAGGGCCACGCCGCCACCGCCGCGGCGGACGCCCACATCGGCCTCGGCGAGGACCGCTACGGCGCCCTCGCCCGGGACGGAGTGAGTTGTTTGGTCTGCCACCGGATGGTCCCGCGGGAGCAGCCGGCCGGGGACGACCGCAGCGACCTGCGGCACTACCTCGACGAAAACACCACCGGCAACGCGGTCTTCGGTCCGCCGGGCGAGATCGCCGCACCGGACCGGGACGATTCGCTCCGCCCCTACGTGATGCACCACGCCACCGGGCTGAAGCCGAAGACCAGCGACTACCTGACCGACAGCCGGATGTGCGGCACCTGTCACGTCGTCAGCCTGCCGAACGTCGACATGCCGTTGGACGCCCACGGCGGGCCCGGCCACGAGCACGACGGCAGCCTCGCGGCGGTCGACAGCACGCCAAGCTTCCGCGGGTTCCATCACCACGTGGAGCAGGCAACCTACCTGGAATGGCTCAACAGCGAGTTCCAGACGGAGTTCGAGGGCCCCGACGGCTTGAAGAACCCGACGGGGCGGAGCTGCCAGGAGTGCCACATGAGCGACACGGCCGACGGCACGCCGGACGGTCCGAAAACCCGCTCCCGCGTGGCCGTGGTGCAGGACGTCACCTACCCGGACGCGGAGAACCTCGCCCCGCACGCCGATTTGACGATCCCCGTCCGCGAGGGCTACCGCCGGCACGACTTCAGCGGGTTGAACGTGTTCCTCCTGGAGATGATGAACCAGCACGACGACGTGCTGGGGGTCCGCAAGACGGACTTCATGACCGGCGGCACGAACGACCTGCCCAACGCGATTGCGGGCATGGTGCAGACCGCCGCCTCCAAGACGGCCCGGCTCACGGTGACGGCCGAACCGGGCGACGGCGCCGTGACGGCGACGGTGCGGGTCGAAAACCTCGCCGGGCACCGCTTCCCGACGGGCGTGGGTTTCCGGCGGGCGTTCCTGGAAGTGTCGCTGGTCGACGCCGACGGCGAAGTCGTCTGGATCAGCGGGGCCACGGACGCAACCGGCACGCTGGTCGACGCCGCCGGCGAGCCGCTGCCCACAGAGTTCTTCGCCGAGGACGCCGCCGGCGTCCAGCAATACCAGCCCCATCACCGGGTGGTCCGCGATCCGTCGCAGGTGCAGATCTACGAAACGCTGTTGAAGAACCACGCCGGCCGGTTCACGACCAGCTTCGTGCACGGCTGCGAGACGGTGAAGGACAATCGCCTGCTGCCTCGCGGCTGGACGCACGACGGCCCCTCGCCGGACCTCGACGGCCCGTACCTCGCCGCGACCCGACCGGGGCCGCTGGCCTCGCAGGACGCCGACTTCACCGCCGGCGACGGGGCGGACGTGACCCGCTACGAGATGAGCGTCCCCGACGGCGTCGACCCGGCGACCTGCACCGTGCGGGCCCGGCTGTTCTATCAGGCGACGCCGCCGTACTTCCTGCGGAACCTGTTCACCGTGATGAACGGCCCGGCCGACGCCGAACCCGGCCCCGCGGCCCGCCGGCTGTACGCCCTCTGCGCGAACCTGAAGACCGAGGGCACCTCGATCGCCAACTGGAAGCTGCCCGTCGTCGCCGCGGAGGCGCCGGTGCGGTGAGCGTAACGCCGAGGCCCCGCGGGGCCTCGGCGTTACGGCGTCTGTTTGAGACGCATCTTCACGACGAGCCCCTCGCGCCGCCGGGTCCCCCACAGCACGCCGGGTTCGCTGGGGTCCCACGCGATGCCCTGACCGGCGATCAGGGCGGGGTGGGCCGCTTCGAGGACCATCTCGCTGCCGACGCGCGGGAAGGCGACGCGGTACAGCTCCGGCAGGTCGTGGCCGGAGAGCCACAGCCGGCCTTCGACGTCGAAGCTCGCCCCGCTGACGGAGTGCGGGCGGAGGCGACGGAGGAGCGACTCCGGCAGAACGAAGCCCGCGGGGGCGTCTCCGTCGTTCGGCCGCACCTCAATGCGGGTCCGTTCCACCCCGGACTCGTAGCCGGGGATCAACGGCAGTTCATAATGGGCGAAGGTGTAGACGGTTGCCGCCCTCGGCCCGACAGGGCTGAACGGTTCGCGCAGAAAGGGGAGCGAGGAGGTGAGCGACCCGTCCGTCAGACCGAGGCTGTACGATTCGAGATGCGTCAGTGCGGTTTGTCGCGGAAACGCCCCGGTTGCGAACCGTTCCACCGACCCCGTCATCGGCGTGAAGGGAAAGTTCGAGTGGGACACGATCAACTCTCCCCCTTGCACGACCCCGCCGTTCATGTGGATCAGCGGCAGGTCGGCGCTCGCCTCGACCGTCGCCAGCCGCTCGCCGGTGCGTTTGTCGTACTTGGCGATCACGCGGTTGCCGATCGCGTAGAAGCAGTCCGCGTCCACGGCGACGGCCTGGTGGGCTTCCGGGGCCTGGAACGTGGCGACCTCCTCGAATGCAGGGCCGACCGGCAGCGGGGGGGAGAGCAGGGCGAAGGCGAGGACGGGCAGCATCGCTGCAGGGTGAGCGCCGGCCGCAGGGCACTCAACCGACGCTGGCGGCCTTCATCAGATCATCATCGCTTCGTCGCCGGCCTCGTCAGGGCGGCGGCCGGCGGCGTCGCGGAAGCGTTCGCCGTCCGGGTTCGTTTCGTCCTGCAACCACGGGTCGCCCCGATCGGCGTAGCCGAGGCGTTCCCAGTAACCGGGCTCGTCGCGGTCGCTCAGCCGCAGGGAGACGAGCCACTTGGCGCTCTTCCAGGCGTACAGGTGCGGCACGATCAGCCTCACCGGCGCCCCGTGGTCCGCCGGCAGCGGCACGCCGTCGACCGTGTCGCACAGCAGCGCGTGGGGCGACAAAAAGTCCGCCAGCGGCAGGTTCGTCGACCAGGTCCGGCCGGAACCGACCTCGTCGGCCCCGCCGGCGATTACGTAGCCGGTCGCCTCGGCGGGGTCATCTGGGACCGGCCAGCCGGCGAGGGCGGCGATCATCCGCGTGCTTACCCCGCTCCACGTCGTGCCCAGCCGGCTCCAGCGGGTCACGCAGTGGAAGTCCGCGAACACCTCGACGCGGGGCAGGGCGGCGAAGGCGTCCCAGTCGAGCGTCCGCGGTGCGGCGCCGGGGCGTTCGACCGTCAGCGACCACGTTTCTTTCGTGAGGGGCGGGACGTCGGCCGCGTGCAGCACGGGCCACTTCTTCGTCCGGGTCTGTCCGGGGGGGAGCCGGTCCGCGGGGCGGCGGACGTCCGGGGCGACGGCCGCCCCCGGCGGGGCGTCCGCCGCGGTCGGAGCCGGGCCGGGCTGGTACAGCGGGTCGTCGGCGGGGCGGTACAGGGCGGGGGGCGTGTTTGGGAATGCGACCGCGTGAACCGGCGGACGCAGGTTCACGTTGACCCCCCCGCCGACCCCCAATAAGGTTGGACGGTTTCGGAACTTGCGTCAAATCCGGCACGGCCCGCCCGGTTCCCCGAACCGGCCCCCGCGGTCCGTCCGCCGGAACAACCCCCAACCGGCCCCGCGGGCCGACGACCGGCCCCCACGATGGAACAACTCGACCGCATCGGCGACGTGTTCGAGGCTGCCACCGGCAGCATCACCAACGCGATCACCAAGCTGTTCGGCTCCAGCAACGAGCGCCGCGTGCGGCAGCTCGGCTTCGTCCGCGGTAAAGACGGCTCCACGACCGTCGTGCCCGGCTCCACGCTGGACAAAATCAACAAGCTCGAACCGGAGCTGGAAAAGCTCTCCGACGAGCAGCTCAAGAACACCGCCGCGGACTTCCGCCAGCGGCTGAAGCAGGGCGAAACCCTCGACGACCTGCTCCCCGAGGCCTTCGCCCGGGTGCGGGAGGCGTCCAAGCGCGTCGCCAAGATGCGGCACTACGACGTCCAGATGATCGGCGGCGCCATCCTCCACCAGGGGATGATCGCCGAGATGACCACCGGCGAGGGCAAAACCCTCGTGTCCTCCTGCCCGGCGTTCCTCAACGCGCTGGCCGGGCACGTGCACGTCGTCACCGTCAACGACTACCTCGCCAAACGCGACATGGAGTGGATCGGTCCGATCCACAGTGCCCTGGGCCTGACGGTGGGGGCGATCCAGGCCGGCATGCAGCCGGCGGAGCGCCAGAAGCAGTACGCCTGCGACATCACCTACGGGACCAGCAACGAGTTCGGCTTCGACTACCTGCGGGACAATATGAAGCCCCGCCTGGACCTCCAGGTGCAGGGTCCGCTGGATTACGCGATCGTCGACGAGATCGACAACATTCTCATCGACGAGGCCCGCACCCCGCTGATCATCAGCGGCCCGGCCCACGACGACGTCTCCCGCTACCCCGTCGCCGACCGCATCGCCCGCCAGCTCAAGGCCGGACAGGACTTCGAGATCAAGGAGAAGGAGCGCACCTGCCACCTGACCGAGTCCGGCGTGCGGCGGGCAGAGGAATTGGCGGGCGTCGAGTCGTTCTATACGGCCGGCAATATGGAGTGGCCGCACTTCATCGACAACGCCCTGAAGGCCCACCACCTGTATAAGCGCGACGACCAATATATGGTCCGCAACGGTCAGGTGATTATCGTCGACGAGAACACCGGCCGCCCGATGGAGGGCCGCCAGTGGTCCGACGGCCTGCACCAGGCGGTCGAGGCGAAGGAAGGGGTGAAGATCAAGCCGGAGACGCAGACCTACGCCACGGTCACGCTCCAGAACTTCTTCAAGCTGTACGGCAAGCTGTCCGGCATGACCGGCACGGCGATGACCGAGGCGGACGAATTTCTCAAGATTTATAACCTGGACGTCGTCGCCGTCCCGACGAACCGCCCGCTCCAGCGGCAGAACTTCCCGGACCTCGTCTGCCGGACCGAGAAGGAGAAGTGGGACGCCGTCGCCGACGAAGTGCTGGAAGAGCATAAAAAGGGCCGCCCGGTCCTCATCGGCACGACCAGCATCGAGGCCTCCGAGAAGGTCTCCAACAAGCTGAACAAGCGGGGCGTGAAGCACGAGGTGCTCAACGCCAAACAGATCGAACGCGAGAGCGAATTGATCGCCCAGGCCGGCCGCAAGGGGGCGGTCACGATCGCCACCAACATGGCCGGCCGCGGCACCGACATCATCCTCGGCGGCAACCCGGACTACGCCGCCTGGGAGGAGCTCCGCCGCACGCACGAGAGCCGCCTCGACGTGCCCAAGGGCGAATGGGACGCCCTCACCGCCGAGATCTCCGAGCGCGAGGGGATGAAGGCCGAGGCCGAGGAGATCCGCGCCGCCGGCGGCCTCCACGTGATCGGCACCGAACGGCACGACAGCCGTCGGATCGACAACCAGCTCCGCGGCCGGGCCGGCCGGCAGGGCGATCCGGGCTCCTCGCGGTTCTACGTCTCCCTCGAAGACCGCCTGATGCGGGTCTTCGCCGGCGAATTCGTCCAACGGGCGTTGGATATGGCCGGGATGAAGGAGGGAGAATTCATCGAATCCAAGATGGTCTCCCGTCGGATCGAGGGGGCCCAGAAGAAGGTCGAGGAACGCCACTTCGACCAGCGGAAGAACCTCCTCGAATACGACGAGGTGATGGACGACCAGCGGAAGCAGGTCTACCGCTTCCGGCAGGACATCCTGGAGGGCGCCAACTGCCGGGACATCATCCACGAGATGATCCGCCGGCAGGTCGATCGCCGCGTCGATCACTTCTACGACCGCCTCTACCCGTGGCGGACGGTCTCGGAGATCGCCCACAACGCCTTCGGGCTGGACGTCGACCCGGACAAGATCGAGGGCTCCACCCTCGAACAGCTGATGGTCATCCTCCGGGACGAGGCCCTGGAGCAGGCCGACGCCTCCATCGCGGAGAACGTCGCGGAGAACGTGTCCGTCCTGGAAAACGAGGACGGCACGATCACCGAGACCTACAACTGGCTGGCGCTCTCCCGTTGGGCGAACGGCCGGTTCGGGCTGAACACCAACGACCGCGAGCTGAAAAAGATCGGCCCCAACGAGGTGGAGGACTACCTCCGCGAGCGGGCCCACCAGGCGATCGACCGCAGCGAGCTGGGGCAGGAGGTCGAGGACAGCCTCGCCCAGGACAAAAAGATGCGGAACGTCGTCCAGCGCGACGACCGCGGCATGCCCGTGCCGCCGCAGCGGACCGTCGCCGGGGTGTTGGAAGAGGTCCTGCGGGAGGACTACCCGCGGATCAGCCTCGTCCACTTCCTCGCCCAGCAGTTCGCCCTGCGGGTCGACCCGGCGGAGTTCGCCGAGCTGGACAACCCGGAGGAGGTGAAGGCCGAGGTGATGAAACGCCTCGACGCGATGTACAAGGACAAGGAGGTGATGTTCCCCGTCACCGTCGGCCTGACCCGCTTCCTGCAGGACGGCAGCGGCGGCGGCGACCGTCTCGGCCTGGCCCGCTGGGCCAGCGGCCGGTTCGAGAAGCCGCTCGACCCCGCGGCGGTGGAGAACAGCCCCAAAAACGAACTGGTCGGCCTGCTGGCGGACGCCTCCCGCGGCTACTTCGTCAACGGCGAGGTCGCGGAGAAGGTGGACGACACCCTCGATCGCGTCTACGGCGGCCGCGGCGTCGACCCGATGCCCCGCCTCGACAGCCCGGACCGCACCCGCAAGGCGGAGCGACCCGAAGACCTCAAACCGCTGATCGACTGGGCCAACCAGGAGTTCGAAGCCGGCCTGGAGGCGACGCAGATCGCCACGCTGCCCAAGGCCCGCGCCCGGCAGGTCCTCCTCAAACCCTACGAGGAGCGCTACCGCCCCGAGCTGGCCCACGCCGAACGCCTGCTGATCCTCGAGGTGCTCGACGGCGCCTGGAAGGATCACCTGTACCACATGGACCAGGTCCGCAGCGGCATCGGCCTGTCCAGCTACGCCCAGAAGGACCCCAAGACGGAGTACAAGCGGGAGGGCCGCAAGGCATTCAACGAGATGTGGGACCGCGTGGGCGAGCAGGTCACCCGGGCGATCTTCCGACTCGAACGGGACAGCAAGCAGTTCGTCGGCAACCTCTGGCACCTGACCGAGGCCCGGGCGGTGCACGCCGCCCCCGCCGCGGACGCCGCCCCGGCCCCAGACCACACCGAGCAGCACGGCGACCAGCGGGAGCGGGAACTCTCCACCAACCGCGGCGACGGC
>NZ_JBINJD010000130.1:0-14279 GCF_043951915.1 Alienimonas sp. DA493
CGCCCCCTTGGGGGGAGGGGGAAACGGGGAGCGCCTCGACGATTCGCCGAAGCCCGCTTCGGCAAGCGAGCCCGGCTTTAGGCCGCGGCGGATCGGCGCTTCACCACCTCGCCGACGGCCAACGCCACGGCGAAGGCGACGGCCACGGCGATCAGCCCCGGCCAGCCGAACGTCATGCCCAGGAAGGTCGAGTCCCGAATCGCCCAGGCGGCCGCGAAGAACGCGACCAACGTGGCCGTCCCCAGTACGAGGTTCACCGCGATCCGCTTGCCGCCGGTCGGCATCGCGTCGCCCAGCAGTTCCCGGCGGTTCATCAACAGCAGGAAGGTCAGGTAGGCGACCGGCAGCAGGGTCAGGCCGAATACGCTGGTCGGCACGGCCAGATAGACCGCCGCCCCGCTCCAGTAAAACGGACCCAAGGCTCCGAGGCAGGGCAGCAGGGCGCCCAGGCGGAAGTTCCAGCCGGTCGCGGGCACGTTCAGCACCTCGCAGACGACGAACCCGCTGACGAGCATCAGCAGGGTGATCGTGCTGCACGCCATCCCGAGGACGCCCAGGCCGAACACCACGTCCGCGAACCGGCCGCCGCCGAACACCGGCGTCAGGCTGCTGGCGAGGGCGTCGGCGTCCCGCTCCACCAGAGCGGCGGCGAGCACCCGTTCGTTCTCCGGCAGGGATGCCCGATCGACGCCGCGGCCGTCCACGTTCTTCAGGAACGCCTTCTCGGATTTGGTCAGTTCGCCTTCCGGTTTCTCCAGCAGCGCCGCGTAGCCGGCGTCGGCGACGGGGACGTCCGCTTTCGGCGACCCGTGAAACTGCGAGGCGGAGGCGATCACCACGCAGGAGGTCGCCAGCAGGAAGGGGATGAACATGCCCGTGGCGAGGTCGAAGATGCCCAGCCCGCGGTGCTCCCGCCCCCAGCCGCGGCCGAGCATGCTGTAGGGCAGCAGGAAGGTCATGTTGATGCCGACCGCCGTGGCGAAGGCGGCCATCATCTTGTCCCGCTGGCTGCCGACGATCACGTTCGACCAGTAGTCCCGGGAGGCGGCGTCCGGCAGGGCGTCGACGAGCGCCTGCAACGCCGGCGCCGGCCGGAAGATCGCCCCGAAGTCCGGCACGAAGCCGGCGAAGACGGCGCCCCAGTCGAGTTCGCCCTCCCACGCCAGCCGGGCCACCACGCCGATGAAACAGGCGACAATCAACCCGACCACGACCTTCAGCATCACCTCGTACACCCGCACGCCCCAGTGCCCGCTGCCGTAGCTCCAGGTCACGGCGACGGAGATCACGAGGATGACCCCGGCGATGAGCAGCTTCGCCGCGGTGTCCGACAGGCCGCCGCCCCCGCCCAGCAGGTCCGGCATGAGGTTCTGTTGCAGGGCTCCGGTCGCCAGCGAGTACTGCGGCAACGCCCAGACGACGTTCGCCAGCCCGCTGGCCGCCAGCCACAGCCAGCCCAGCGCCGGGTTGACGTGCTGATTGATCGCCCGGAACGGCCGCAGGCCCGTGGAGAGGGTCACGTAGCCGATCGCGGACAGCATGCAGATGCCCAGGATCATCGCGACCGGCTGCAACCAGAGCAGGCCGAACCCGGCGATCACGCCGAGGTACAGGCCGCCGGCGAGCGACCCGCCGCCCAGCGTCAGGGCGCTCTGCAGCCAGCCGGGGCCGGACAACCGCACGTACCCGGCGAGCCGCCCTGCGAGGGGGCGGGCGTTGATCTCGCGGAGCATCTCCCGCTCGCGCTCGATCGCCTCGCCGCCGACCGGTTTCACCAGCGGCTCGTCCAACCCGAGTTCGCCGTCCGGAGAGAACGGCGTCTCCGCCGCCCGGGCCGCGCTCGGATCGCCCGTGGCGCCTGGGGTCGGGGGCGGGGAAGCAGTGCTCATCGGGCGTCGAATCAGTGAGGGCGAATCGATCCCACGCTACGTTCGATCGCCGCGCCGCCGCAACTCACGCGCGGCCGGCGCCGGGGTTCTCGGACGCCGCCGGGCGGGCGGCCCGCAGAACCGCGCGACGCGGCGCCGTCGCCGCCGGTCCCGCGCCCAGTCCTGGCGCCGATCGGCCGGCGCCGATCCACCGGTCACGGCAGGGGAAGTTCGCCGCGGGCGTCGTCGCCGATCTCGGCGACGCTCATGCGGACGACCGTCTTGCTGGTCTCGCGGAAGGCGTCGCGGGGTTCGCTGAGGTCCTTCGATTCGCGGGTGAGGGTCACCTCCCACTGGGCCGGGCCGAAGGGCACGTCCGGGCTGATGACGAACTGCCCCTCGTTGGTCACGCGGGCCCGTTCGCTCTCCTCGACCGCCCGGCCGCGGTACCGCGTGCCGTCGAACTGTCCGGCGGGGGCGTCGACGGTCGCGGCGCCCTCTTCGGTCAGTTCGGCCGGTTCGTATTCCGTCAGCAGGGTGAGGGTCGGGTAGGCGCGCAGGGCCGGGCCGACCTCCGTCGGCTCGGCGTCGCCGACCTGCTTCCAACCGCGAATCACCGGCAGGAAGGCCTGCGGGATGCCGGCGTCGTCCACCGGTCGGCCGATCACGCCGGACTCCGGCACGAGAACCTTGTACAGCACCCGGCCGACCGGACCCGTCTCCAGGCCGCGTTCGCCGGGGGAGCCGGTTTCGGAGACGATCTCCAGCCAGCGGGCGGGAACCTCTTCGCCGGCGACGTTCGCGGTTACGGCTTCCAGCGCCCGCAGGGTGATCTGGCGGCGGCGCTGGACGGTTGTGACCTGGTTCTGCGGGTCCGTCAGCGTCTGGGTGTAGGAGCCCTCGTGCCGGACGAGCGTGCCGGGTTCCGGCAGGTTCCAGACGAGCCCGCCGGCCGTTGCGGCGGCGGGGGCGGCGAGCAGCAGCGCCGCGCACGCCGCGGCGGAGAAACGGGCGACGGTGAGCATCGGGCGCGGGACGGGGCGTAGGAAGCGGAGGCGGAGCGTTGCATTCTTCCCCCCGCCGGGCCGCTCGCAAGCCGCGACCGCGGCGTCCGGACGGATGGACCGCCGCCCCATCCGCCCCTACCGTGCCGGGCCGCCCGATCGGTCGAATCCTTCGGCCCCCCCGGGCGGTATCCCCGGTGAACGCCCGGGCCGCGCTCCGCCCCCGGCGCCCGACCGCTCGCCTTTCGGACTCCCCGATTCCGCCGACGATGACCCGACCCACCCCCCGCCGGTTCGCGCCGGCCGCGCTCGTCCCCGCCGCTCTCGCCCTGTTGACGGTCGGCTTCGCCCCTGCCGCGTCCTTCGCCGACGAAAAGAACGCGGAACAGGCGGACGCCCGACCCGCAATCGAAAAGGCGAACGTCGCCCACATCAAACTGTCCGGCGCCTTCCCGGAGGCCCCGCAGCCGGAAGGCCCGTTCGGCGCCCTGACCCAAACGTTGGAAAAGGCGAAGGACCGCATCGAGAAGGCCGCCGCCGACGATCGCATCAGCGCCGTGCTGCTGGAGATCGACGACCCGGAGGCCGGCTTCACCAAGGCCCGCAGCCTGCGGGCGAGCATTAAGACCGTCCGCGACGCCGGCAAGCCGGTCTACGCCTACTTTGAGGACGCCTCCACCCCCGGCTACCTGATCGCCTGCGCCGCCGACAAGGTCATCGCCCCCGAAAGCGGCGGCGTGATGATGGTCGGCCTGCGGGCCGAAGTCGAGTTCTATAAAGAACTGTTCGACGACTTCGAGGTGCAGCCGGACATGCTCCGCGTCGGGAAATTTAAAAGCGCCGCGGAGCCCTACACCCGCAGCTCCATGAGCCCGGAGTTCCGCGAGGAACTGACCGAGGTGCTGGGCGACATTTACGAGAACGTCCTCGTCACCGTCGCCGAGACCCGCGGCATGGAGAAGGACGCCGTCGACGCCGCGATCGACAGCGGCCCCCACACCGCCAACGGCGCCAAGGCGGCCGGCCTGATCGACGAAATTCTTTATGAGGATCAGATCGCCGACCTGATTAAAAAGGAACTGAACGCCGGCGAGGTGCGGATCGTCGAGGACTACCTCAAGCCGAAGCCGAAGAAATACGAGGGCTTCTCCGGCCTCATGGAGTTGTTAAACGACCTCTCCGGCGAAACGCAGTCCACCGCCTCCCGCGGCCCGAAGATCGCCGTCATCTACGCCCTCGGCCCGATTATCTCCGGCAAGAGCGTGGAGAGCCCCTTCACCGGCGCCCAGTCGATGGGCTCCGACACGATGATCAAGGCGATCGACGAGGCCCGCGAGGACGACACGGTGAAGGCCGTCGTGCTGCGGGTGGACAGCCCCGGCGGCAGCGCCCTGGCCAGCGACCTGATGTGGCGGGCGCTGGTCCGGTTGAAGGCTGAGAAGCCGCTGATCGTCTCCATGGGCGAGGTCGCCGGCAGCGGCGGGTATTACATCGCCATGCCCGGCGACACGATTCTCGCCGACCCGTCCACCATCACCGGCTCGATCGGCGTGGTCGGCGGCAAACTGGCGTTCGGGGAGACCTTCAAACGCTTCGGCGTGACCCACGACGTGGTGCAGTTCGGCGACAACGCCGGCACGCTCTCGTTGCTCACCCCGTTCGACGAGTCCGAGGAAGCCGCGATGCGGAAGATGCTCGCCGAGATTTATGAACTGTTCACCAAAAAGGCCGCCGAGGGCCGGAATATGGAGCTCGAGCGGCTGAAGGAACTGGCCGGCGGCCGCATCTACAGCGGCGCCCGAGCCAAGGAACTCGGCCTGGTGGACGAACTCGGCACGTTGGAGGACGCCATCGCCCTGGCGGAGAAGGCCGCCGCCGAGCGACACGACGACGTGGACGAGGGCGACGAACTCGGCCGGCTGAACCTGCCGAAGCCGGTCAACCCGTTCGAGGCCCTGTTCGAAAACGGGATGCCGGGAATGCTCAAGGCCCAGCAGGCCGCCGCCGGCGAGGCCGCCGTGGCCGCTGCGGTCGAGGCCCTGCCGGAGCCGCTCTCCGGCGTCGCGGCGCGGCTCGGCGCCCTCGAGACCCTCGCCAAGGAGCGGGCGCTGGTCGTGATGCCGTTCGGACTGACGGTGAAGTAATTCCGCGGACCGTTCATCCCCGGCGCAGCGAAGCGTCCCGGACCCTTGAAGGGTCCGGGACGCTTTTTTCGTGCGGTCCTGCAGTCGGTCAGGCGATCGCGGCCCGCAGTTTGTCGATCCACTTGGCGGCCTCGGTTTTCACGTCGCCGCCCTCCTCGTACTCCAGCACGAGCCAGCCGCGGTAGCCGGCGTCGCCGAGGATGCCGACGATCCGCTTCAGGTCCGCCTCCTCTTTCTTCTTGCCGTCGGGGTGGACGGCCACCTTGATCTGGGCGTTGATCGCGTACGGGGCGATCTGGGCGAGGTCGCGGTACGGGTCGTCCGTGCGGAAGTTGCCGCTGTCGAAGTTCACGCCGAACCAGGGGCTGTCGTCCACCTGCTCAATGATGGAGAGCATCTGCTTCGGCGTCGCCGTGATCCCGCCGTGGTTCTCTAGGGCGAGGTGCACGCCCTTTTCGGCCGCGTGGGGCAGGCACTCGTTGATGCCGGCGGCGCAGCGGGCGATCGCTTCTTTTTCGTCCCCGCCCTTCGGAACCTTGCCGGCGAAGATGCGGATGACCGGGGCGCCGAGCACGCTGGCGGCGTCGATCCAGCGCTTGCAGGCGGCGATCTGCGCGTCGCGGGCGTCGCCGGGCGGCAGGGCGAAGTCGTTGCCGATCGCCGTGCCGGAGACCGTCAACCCGTTGGCGAAGCAGCGGTGGGCCAGCGCGTGGAGGATCGCGTCCGCTTCGCCGCCCGGCTCGTAGTTCTGCACGGCGGCGGGGAAGTAGTACCCCGTCAGCTCCACCCCCGGCAGGCCGAGTGAGGCGGCGTAGTCGACGACGTCGTCCAGCGTCATCGTCCCCTCTTTGGAGCCGCGGGGCAGCTGCCGGTTGAAGGAGTACGCCGCCAGGCTGAGCTTGAACAGCGACCCGTCCGCCTGCCGGGTGAGCGGGTCGGCGGCGACCCCGGACGCGGGCCCCACGGCGAGTGCCGCGGCCGACGCCCCGGCGGCGGAGGCGAGAAACGAACGACGGGAGGGGCCGATCATGACGGAATTCGAACGAGTAGCGGGCGAGACGTGTCGGATCCTACAGCCCCGGCGGACTGATTCGTACACTCCCCGGCCCCGACGGCCCGCCGTCCGCCGGGGCCGAGACGCCCCGCGGTCGTCTCGCCGTCACGTCCGACCTCCGACATCGCACCTCCCACTTCGTTCTGATGCCCCGCTACGACCCCGCCCGCATCGAACCGAAGTGGCAAGCCTTCTGGGACGAGAACCGCACCTTCGCGGCCCCGGACCCCGGTGCGGCCGCCGACGCCGCGGGGAAGCTGTACGTCCTCGACATGTTCCCGTACCCCAGCGGGAACGGCCTGCACGTCGGCCACCCGGAAGGGTACACCGCAACCGACATCGTCGCCCGCATCGCCCGAATGCGAGGCAAAGCGGTGTTGCACCCGATGGGGTGGGACGCCTTCGGCCTGCCCGCCGAGCAGCACGCCGTCAAAACCGGCGTCCACCCGCGGGAGACGACCGCCAAGAATATCGACACCTTCCGGCGTCAATTAAAATCGCTGGGCTTCAGTTACGACTGGGGCCGGGAACTCTCCACCACCGACCCCGATTATTTCCGCTGGACCCAGTGGATCTTCCTGGAGTTGTACGACACCTGGTACGACGCCGAGGCGAAAAAGGGCCGGCCGATCGCCGAGCTGCCGATTCCTGACGAGATTAAACAGCAAGGCGAGGAGGCCATTCGCCGTTATCAGGACGGCGAACGGCTGGCGTATCAGACGCACGCCCCCGTCAACTGGTGCCCGGAACTGCGGACGGTGCTGGCCAACGAGGAGGTGATCGACGGCAAGAGCGAACGCGGCGGTCACCCGGTCGTCCGGTTGCCGCTGCGCCAATGGATGCTGCGGATCACCGCCTACGCCGACCGGCTGTTGGAGGACCTGGACACGCTGGAGTGGCCGGAGAGTCTGAAGTCGCTCCAGCGGAACTGGATCGGCAAATCGACCGGCTGCGAACTCGATTTTTATCTGGGCGAGGACTTCGACGCCTGGGCCGCCGAGCGGCAGGCGAACGGCTTCCCGGAGACCCCCGGCGAGGACTGCCTGCGCGTCTATACGACCCGGCCGGACACGTTATACGGGGCGACCTATATGGTCCTCGCCCCGGAGCACCCCGCCGTCGACCGGTTGACGACCGCCGAGCAGCGGGAGGCCGTCAAAACCTATCAGCAGAAGGCCAGCGAAAAGAGCGACCTCGCCCGCACCGATCTCGCCAAGGAGAAAACTGGCGTCTTCACCGGCGGCTATGCGACGAACCCGGCCAACGGGGAGCGCGTGCCGGTGTGGGTGGCTGATTACGTGCTCATCTCCTACGGCACCGGCGCCATCATGGCCGTTCCGGGGCACGACGAACGGGACTTCGAGTTCGCTCAGCAGTTCGACCTGCCGATCAAACGGGTCGTCGCGGACAGCGCCGAGGACGCGAACCGGCCCCTGACGGAGGCGGAAACGATCGAGGGCGTCGCCGTCAACAGCGGCGCTTTGGACGGTCTGCCCACTGCGGAGGCCAAGGCCGCGATGATCGAACGGCTCTCCACGGCCGGCGCCGGGGCCGCGGCGGTCAATTATAAACTTCGCGACTGGCTGTTCTCCCGGCAGCACTTCTGGGGCGAGCCGTTCCCGCTGTGGCACGAATTGGACGCCGACGGCAAGGAAACCGGCCTGCTTCGCACCGACGACGCCGCCGACCTGCCGGTGCGGTTGCCGGAGGACTTCGATTTCAAACCCCACGGCCGCCCGGAGCCCCCGCTGGACGAGGCCCCGGACGAGTGGCTCTATAAAACGGCCGCCGACGGCGTGAAGCTCAAGCGGGAAACCAACAGCATGCCGCAGTGGGCGGGCAGTTGTTGGTACTTCCTGCGGTTCTGCGACCCGCACAACGACGACCGCTTCGTCGGGGCGGAGGCGGAAAAGTTCTGGATGCCCGTCGACCTCTATATCGGCGGCGCCGAGCACGCCGTGCTGCACCTGTTGTACGCCCGCTTCTGGCACAAGGTCTTATATGACCGCGGGCACGTCTCCACGATCGAGCCGTTCGCCCGGCTGGTCAACCAGGGCATGATCCTGGGCGAGCCGGAGGTGACGGGGTATCAGGACGCGTCGTTGAACTGGGTGTCCGCGGAGAACGTCGCGGCCTCCGAGGCCGACGACGAGGACGGCACCGGGTACGTTCTGAAAGAGGGCGGCGAGCCGGTTCAGGCCGTGAAGTTGAACGCCGCTCAGGTGACGAAGAAGGGCGGTCATTTAGTTCTCGCCGCGGACGAGTCGATTCGAGTCGACAGCCGCGCTCATAAAATGAGCAAGTCCCGCGGCAACGTGGTGAACCCGGACGCGATCGTCGCGGACTACGGCGCCGACAGCCTGCGGCTCTACGAGATGTTCATGGGGCCGCTGGAGCAGTCGAAACCGTGGCAGATGAGCGGCGTCGAGGGCGTTGCCCGCTTCCTGGCCCGCGTCTGGCGGACGATCGCGGACGAAAACGCCGACGAACCGGCCCTCAATCCGGCCGTTCAGGAGGTCGAACCCACGGAGGAACAGGACCGGCTCCTGCATCAAACGATCAAGGCGGTCACGCAGGACGCCGACCGGCTGAGCTTTAATACGGCGATCAGCCGGATGATGGAGTTCACGAACGCCTTCAGCTCGATGGAGACCCGGCCGAAGCGCGTGTGCGAGCAGTTCACGCTGTTGCTGGCCCCGTTCGCCCCGCACCTCGCGGAGGAATTGTGGAGCCTGTTGGGGCACGACGGTTCGCTGGCCTACGAACCGTGGCCGACGTGGGACGAGGCGAAGCTGGTCGAGAGCAGCGTTGAGATCCCCGTGCAGGTCAACGGCAAGGTCCGCGGCCGGGTGCGGGTGCCGGCCGACGCCGACCGCGACGCCATGACCGCCGCCGCCCAGGCCGACGAGAGCGTGCAGGCCCATCTCGAAGGCAAGACGATCGTCAAAGCGATCGCCGTGCCGGGCCGGATGGTCAACTTCGTGGTGAAAGGTTGAACCCGCGGCGAGCCGTCATGGGGCGAGCCCGGTGGTGAGGGGGAGGGGGCGTCGGCACAATCGACGCAACCGGCCCCTCGCTCCGGGCCTTCCGTTTTGCTCCGACAGCCCGCCGCCATGAGACTCCTACCCGCCGTCGCGGCCCTCGCCGCGGTCGTTCTGGCCCCGCCCGCGCCCGCCGCCCCCCAAGAGGACGTCCCCATGGTCGAGGGCGTGCAGCACGTCGCCACCGTCGAGGGCATCAGCGAATATCGCCTGCCCAACGGACTAAAGATCCTGCTGTTTCCCGACGTGTCGCGGCCGACGGTCACGGTGAACTGCACCGTGTTCGTCGGCTCCCGCCACGAGGGGTACGGCGAAACGGGCATGGCCCACCTGTTGGAGCACATGGTCTTCAAGGGCACGCCCACCTTTGAGGACGTGCCGAAGGAATTGAAGGATCGCGGCGCCGTCTTCAACGGCTCCACCTGGCTGGATCGGACGAATTATTACGAGACGCTGCCCGCCAGCGACGAGAATCTGGAGTTCGCCATCCATCTGGAGGCGGACCGGCTGGTCAACTCCTACGTCAAGCAGGAGGACCTCGACAGCGAGATGACGGTCGTCCGCAACGAGTTCGAGCGCGGCGAAAACAGCCCGCAGCGGATTCTCATGCAGCGGATGCTGGCGACCGCCTTCGAGTGGCACAATTACGGCAAGAGCACCATCGGCAACCGGGCCGACATCGAACGCGTGCCGATCGAGAACCTGCGGGCGTTCTACGAGAAATATTATCAGCCCGACAACGCGATGCTGATCGTCGCCGGGTCCTTCGATCCGGAGAAGGCCCTGCAATACGCCAAGGAACATTTCGGGGCGATCGAGAAGCCGACCCGCGTGCTGCCGAGCACCTACACGGAGGAGCCCCCGCAGGACGGCGAACGCACCGTGATCCTCCGCCGCGTCGGCGACGTGGCCCAGGTCGGGGCGGTCTATCACGTGCCCGCCGGCCCGGACCCGGCCTTCGCGGCCGTGGACGTGCTGGAAAGCATTTTGACCGACAACCCCTCCGGGCGGCTCTATAAAACGCTCGTTGAAACCAAGCGGGCCGCGAGCGTCTCCGGCGGCACCTTCGCCCTGCACGACCCCGGCGTGCTGCTGTTCACCGCGGAGGTGGCCCAGGCGAACGAACCGCAGGACGTCCTGCGACTGATGCTGGAGACGACCGAGGGCGTGCCCTCCGAACCGGTGACTGAGGAAGAGGTCGCCCGGGCCCGGGCCCGGCTGCTGGCCCGCCGCGAACGGGCCGCCAACGACACCTCCCGCATTGCCGTGCAGCTTTCGGAGTGGGCCGCCCAGGGCGACTGGCGGCTGTACTTCCTGTACCGGGATCGTTTGGAAGAAGTGACCGCCGCCGACGTGCAGGACGTCGCCGAACGCTTCCTGCAAAGCAACAACCGCACCGCCGGGCTGTTCCTGCCCACGGAGGAGCCGCAGTCGATCGAGATCCCCCCGCGGCCGGACCTCGCGGCGATGTTGAAGGATTATAAAGGCCGCGACGTCGCCGCCGCCGGCGAGGCGTTCGACCCGGACCCGCTCGCCATTGAGGAGCGGGTGATCCGCACCGAACTGCCCTCCGGCCTGGAGGTCGCGCTGCTGCCGAAGCAGACCCGCGGCGACACCGTCGACGCCCGCCTCAGTCTGCGGTACGGCAACGAGGAGACGCTGCAGGGGCTCTCCGGGGCGACGAACATGCTCGGCCCGCTGATGATGCGCGGCACGGCCGAGCTCTCCAAACAGGAGATTCAGGATCGCCTGGACGAGTTGCAGGCCTCGATTCGCGCCGGCGGCGCCGACGGCAACCTGACGTTCACGATTAGCGCCAAGCGGGAGACCCTGCCGGCGGTGATGGCGTTGCTGGGCGAAATTTTGAAATCGCCCGCCCTGCCGCCGGAGGAGTTGGAATTGCTCCAACAGGCGACGATCGCCCAGATCGAGGCGCAAAAGAGCGAGCCGCAGGCCCTCGCCCCCACCGAGGTGCGGCGGGCGCTGTCGAATTATCCGAACCCGGAGGACCCCCGCTACGTGCCGACCCTGGAGGAACAGGCGACGATGATCGCCGACGTGACTCCGGAAGAGGTCGCCGCGGTGTATAACACCCTGCTCACGGACGCCTCTGGCGAACTGGCGGTCGTCGGCAGCTTCGACCCCGACGCCGTGCTGGAACTGGCCAAGGAGAACCTGACGGGCTTCGGCGCCCCGGACGCCCCCTCGTTCGCCCGCCTGCCGCAGGTCCCGAACCCGAACGCCCCCTCCGGCGACAAAGAGATCGCCACGCCCGGCAAGCAGAACGCGGTCTATTACGCCGCCCTGCAACTGCCGATTTCGCAGGAGCACCCGGATTATCCGGCGCTCATGATCGGCGATTATATTCTCGGCTCCAGCGGGCTCTCCAGCCGCTTGGGCGACCGGGTCCGCCAGCAGGAGGGCCTGAGCTACGGCGTTGGCTCGCAGCTCAGCCCGCGGGCGAAGGACGACCTGACCACCTTCGGCGTCTACGCCATCACCAACCCGGGCAACGTGCAGAAATTAAAGTCGGTCATCCGGGAGGAACTGGACCGTCTGATCGCCGAGGGCGTCACGCCGGAGGAGGTCGAGGCGGCCAAGACGAGCTACCTGCAAAAGCAGCGGGTGAACCGGGCCAGCGATTCCCAGCTGGCGACAAAGCTCGCGTCCCAGTTGTACAACGACCGTACGATGGCCTTCACCGCGGAGATCGAAGAGAAAGTCGCGGACCTCACCGCGGCGGAGGTGAACGCGGCCCTGCGGGAGCATCTCGACCCGGCGGAGCTGTACGTCGTCGTCGCCGGCGATCTGAACGCCGAAGGCGAACCCGCCGCGGACGTGCCCGTCGGCGTGCCCACCGACCCGGACGCCCCGGCCCCGGACGCCCCGGCCCCTGATGCGTCGGACGCCCCGGCCGGCCCGGCGTCGCCGTAAGGCGGCCAGGGGTTCATCAAGAAGAAGAGACGGCCGCGGCGGTCGGGGCGAGATACGCCTCCGGCCGCCGCGGCTTGCTTTCGGGGCCGCGGGGCGGACGGGTAGGGTTCGACCTGCAAGCCCGAACCCTCGGCGCTCGCTTCGCGCTCCCCCGTGACTGACTGCGTCCTCCGATGCTCGCCCGCTCCCTCGCCGTCGCGGCGCTCGCCGCTTGCTCCGGCACCGTCGTCGCGGCCGCACCGCCGGAGCCGACCGGCAATCCGTCCGTCGTGACGCAGACGCCGAACCTCGTCGCCTTCTGGACCTTCGGCGAGCCGGCCGGCGAGCCGCGGCGGTCCATCGGTACGGAGCAACCGCTCCCGCTGGAAGAAGTCAGCGGCCCGATCGCCCGCGTGCCCGGCGGGCCGTACTCGGGCTACGCCGCCGAGTTCAACGGCAAGCAATACCTCAAGATTCCCTACGCCGAAACGGGCCCGTTGAACATCTCCGGCCCGGAGGCGCAGGTGTCGATGTTCGCCGTCGTGCGGATCGTTGATCTCAACCAAAGCCGCACGATCGCGGGGATGTGGAGCGAGGGGAAGGGCCGGCACGACGACTCCGGCACGCGGCAATACTCGCTGTTAATGAACATGCCCACCTACGGCGGACCGCGGCAGCTCGTACCGCATATCTCCAGCGAGGGCGGCGTCACCCGCCGGGCCGACGGCAGCGCCTTCCCCTGGTGCGCCGACTACGCCGCCTCCGTCAGCGAGGTGCCGACTGAGGAATGGTGCACGCTCGGCTTTACCTACGACGGCGACTACATCCGGGCGTACGTCAACGGCGTGATGGAGCCGCGGGAACTCAACCCCAAGAAAGACAAACGGGACGATCGCTACTTCACGCAAGAGGGGCCCGACGGCGGCGACCGCGGGATGAACCCGTATTATCACGGCCGCGGCATCTTCGCCTACGACCCGGCGAAGCACGCGGAAACCAAGCCCGACGGCGGCTCCGACTTCACCGTCGGCGCCCGCTACGCCGTCGGCTCCTTCACCCGGGAGGCGACGAAGGGGCGCTTCGGCGGGCTGGCCGTGTTCAACCGGGCCCTGACCGATGCGGAGATGATGCGGCTCCACGACTCGGCCAACGTCCCCGCTCTCAATGCGGCCGCGGACGAGAACTAAATCGGGTCGTTTTCCGGCCCGGCGTCCGCCGACCGCGTCTCGCCCTCGTCCGTCTCCGGCGGGGCGAACAGGGCCCGCAGGCTTTCGACCGGCACGCAGTCGCGGAAGACCATTTGCAGGTCCCGCTGGGCGCCGCCGCGTTCGCTGTAATAGACGGAGTCCGTCGTCGTCACGATCCCGACGACGGCGCCCGCGGCGTTCACCATCGCGGCCCCGCTGCTGCCGCGGGCGTAGTCGGCGGTGACGGACAGCCGCGGCGTGGCCCGGCCGAGCCGGCGGCCCAGGTGGCGGCGGGTCACCACCCCGCGGGAGTAGCTGAAGAACCGCCCGGCCGGGTGCGAAATGCAGTGCACCTCCTCCCCGATCCGCCCGGCGGGCGCCAGCGGGAGCGCCGGCAGCGTGCGGCCCTCGGGCAGGCCCAGCCGCACCACCGCCACGTCCGCGGCGGCGTCGGCGGCGAGCACCTCGACGACCGGCAGCGCCTCCCCGGTGCGAGTCAGGGCGACGAATCCGGCCCGCTCCTCCGTCCCGTCCTCCTCGGCGTCGGCGTCGGCGTCCCGGTCCCGCTTCGGCTTCGGGGCGGCGTCCAGCACGTGATAGTTCGTCACGGCCAGCCCGTCCGGGGTGAGGACGAACCCGCTGGCGTTGTTCGACTCGAACCGCTGGCAGTTCTCGCAGAAGTGCACGCAGGCGACGATCAGCGTGGCCGCCTCCGCGGTCGCGGCGGGGTCGGCCTCGGACGACGGCGGGGCGGCCGGCAGCGACGCCGGGCAGCGTTCGCGGTTCATCTGCTCCCGCACCACGGACAGCGGCGCCGTCTGCCCGGCCTCGATCAGCCGGCGGCCTTCGGCGACGACGGCGTCGCGGATCGCCGCGTCGTCGAGGAACGGCTCGGCGAGCGGGTTCGCTGCCTCGCCCGCCGGACAGGCCGGCGTCGCGGCGAGCGTGAGTCCGAGGACGAAGCCCGCACAGGCGACGGGCGGGACGAACCGGGGGAGGAGGCGGTGCATCGCTTCACGGTAAAGCGCGCGAACGGTCCACGCCCGAGGAAAGTTCCCGGGGCCCCCG
>NZ_JBINJD010000131.1:0-14007 GCF_043951915.1 Alienimonas sp. DA493
CGGCGGGGCGTCAGGCGTCGGCCGCGACCGGACCCGCGTGGGGCCGGCCGTGCGATCGCTCGCTCAGTTGTTGTCGATGGCTTCCCCGGCGGCCCGGGTGCCCATCGCGCCCCAGACCCCGTAGGGGCTGCGGCCGGAGGTCACCGTATTCCGCGTCAGGTCGCCGGTGTCGATCGTCTCGCTGACGAACTGCACCGACCCGTCGGCCATGACGACCTGGCACCCGCCGGGGTGGTAAGAACCGGCGGAGTAAATCCCGCCGACCTGGTTCCGCCACCAGCTGTCGCCGGTATCCTCCACGCCGTCGCAGTTCGGGCCGTTCGGCGGGAAAATCGTGTTGAACCCGGTCCAGAGCGTCGGGCCGAGCCCCCACACGGACCCGCGGCGCATCGTCTCGTTGCCGAACACGTTAATCGACTCGTTATAGAACCCAGGATTTTGCGGGTCGGTGACGACGTCGAGGCAGGTGGTTTTCGGGCTGGATTGAGAGCGGGTGCTGCCGTCGCGGCCGAGATCGATGTCGTGGGCGACGGAGCCGAGGAAAGCGCGGTTGTCGCCGCGGCCGATCTCGGCGAACAGGATCGTGTTGGTCGTGCCGTCTTTGGCGGCTTCCAGCCCGAAGTGGACGTTGCCGTTGCCGCCGTCGGTGTTCCAACGCCCGCCGCCGGCCATGCCGCGCTGGGCCTGCCCGGCGCCGCCCCAGTTGGCGGGCTGACCGTTCCCGTAACCGTTGTCGCCCCAGTTGATGGCGTAGTTCGTCTCCGCGTGGTTCCGGGGCCTGTTCCCGTCAGACGGGCAGAGGAGTACGGCCGTCTGGGTGAACCACGGCAGGTAGCCGTTGCGGTTCCAGTGGATCGGCTGCGGCCCGAACGGCGGGAAGAACAGGTTAGGGTCGTTCGGGCTGACGTAGGGCCGACTCATCTGATTCCAGAGCGCCGTCTGGTCCAGGAAGGGGAGCAGCGGCACCAACGCGCTGAGGGCGCCCTCGTTCGTGCAGTTCCAGTTGTTGCTCGAGTAGCACTGATCGGCCGGGTGGGGGCGGTTCGTTCCGCCCGCGGCGGCGGGGAAGGTTTTGTAGGTGGAGTGGTAGTTGTGCATGGCCAACCCGATCTGTTTCAGGTTGTTCTGGCACTGACTCCGGCGGGCCGCCTCCCGCGCTTGCTGCACGGCGGGCAGCAGGAGGGAGACGAGGATGGCGATGATCGCGATGACCACCAGCAGCTCGATCAACGTGAAGCCGGACCGTAACCGCCGTGGCCGAGGGGGAAGGTTCATCAGAGGGGTTCCGGAGGTAGGGAAAGGACGGAGGGGACCCGCAGCTGGGACGCGACATGTCCCGGGGGAAGAAGCGGTTCCCTCCTTAAGGGTAGCCCTGTCTTCACATCGGCAACACCCCATGCATCGGAATGTTCCGGTGTTTTTTCGGGAACGCGTCAGTTTTCTCCGATCCGAGCGTTTCCGCCTACGAACGCTTTGTGTACTGACGATCGATTGTCTCAAGCCGGCCCGGTGGCCGCCCCCGCTTGGCACCGCCGGCCGACGCCTCTCCTCCGAAATCCCAGAAAGAACAGGACTCTCTGATGCGTCTTTCCTCCCTGTCCTGCCGGTTCCTCGTCTCGCTGGCCCGTTCCGCGGCCCTGGCGGCGGCATTGGCCGCGCCCGCCGCCTTCGCGACCGGCTGTGCGGAGCACGAAGACGGCCTCATCGAGCCGACCGAAGAAGATTTGCAGGAGTTGGAGGAACTCCGCCAGCAGTCCGAGGGGACGGAATATTAGACCAGACGGAGGCCCCGCCGCCCGGCCCGGCCCCGGCAGCGAGCCGGGGCGGACCGGGCGCGGCGCCCCCCGGGGCCGATTCGCGCCCCGGGGGAGTCGTGCGGCGGCGTCCGCTGCCGCCGTCCGCCGTCAGATGTAGCGGTTGACGACGTTCTCCAGCAGTTCCTGACGGCCGCTGGCGATCGTCGGTTCGCCGTGCTCGGCGACCCAGGCTTCGCAGTCGGCGAAGGTGGCCTCGCCGGCTTCGATCTTGGCGCCCAGGCCCTCGTCGTAGCTGGAATAACGCTCTTTGACGAAGTCGCTCAGCACGCCGTCCTTACGGATGGCGGCGGCGATCTTGGCGCCGCGGGCGAAGGCGTCCATCCCGCCGATGTGGGCGTGGAACAGGTCGATCGGCTCGAAGCTCTCCCGCCGGACCTTCGCGTCGAAGTTCAGCCCGCCGGGGGCCAGCCCGCCGTTCTCCAGGATCACCAGCATGCACTGGGTCGTGAGGTAGTAATCGGTCGGGAACTGGTCGGTGTCCCAGCCCAGCAGGGCGTCGCCGGTGTTGGCGTCCACGCTGCCGAGGGCGTTTTGAACCCGGGCGTATTCCAGTTCGTGCATCATCGAGTGCCCCGCCAGCGTGGCGTGGTTGGCCTCGATGTTCATTTTGACCCGGTCGGTCAGCCCGTTGATCCGCAGGAAGTTCATACAGGCGGCGACGTCGAAGTCGTATTGGTGCTTCGTCGGCTCCTTGGGCTTCGGCTCGAACAGGAACTGCCCCTTGAAGCCGATCTCGTCGGCGTAGTCCGCGGCCATGTGCATGAAGCGGGCGAGGTGGTCCAGCTCCCGCTTCATGTCGGTGTTATAGAGGTTGAAGTAGCCCTCGCGGCCGCCCCAGAAGACGTAGTTCTCCCCGCCGAGCTCCATCGTGACCTCGATCGCCTTTTTCACCTGGGCGGCGGCGTGGGCGAACACGCCGGCGTTCGGGCTGGTGGCGGCGCCGTGCATATAACGCGGGTGGCTGAACAGGTTCGCCGTCCCCCACAGCAGCTTGACGCCGGTCTCCTCCTGCTTCTCTTTTAATTTGGCGGCGACCCGGTCGAACCGGGCGTTGGTCTCGGACAGGTCCGCCCCGGCGCCGCTGACGTCGCGGTCGTGGAAGCAGTAAAAGGGCGCCCCGAGCTTCTGCATAAACTCGAAGGCGACGTCGACTCGCTTGAGGTCCATCTCGACGGTGTCCGTGCCGTCCTCCCAGGGCCGCAGCGCGGTGCCGGGGCCGAACGGGTCGCTGCCGGTCCCGCGGAAGGTGTGCCAGTAGGCCACGCTGAAGCGGAACAGATCCTTCATCGTGGTCCCCTCAATGGTCTCCTCCGGGTTGTAGTGCCGGAAGGCGAGGGGGTTCTTGCTGTCCGGGCCTTCGTAGGCGATCGGCGCGGTCACTTCGGGAAAATATTCGGTTGCCATCTGCGCAAAATCGAAAGAAGGTTGGGCGGACTCATCCGAGCGTACCGATCGGGGTTCTCTTTTGCAGCCGTGCGGCGGGGGAGGCGGTCGGGGCCGCCCGCTCCGCGTCGGGCCGCGACCGAGCGTCGTGCGCGAAGGCGCGGGGGGCGGACTTCGCGTTCCCGCGGCGCCGATGAACTGCTAGATGGCCCCTGTGCGTCCCCGTTCCGCCTCTCGCCTGCCGTTCGTCGCGTCGTGCGCGCTGTGGTGCGCCGTGTTGGCGCCGTGCGTCGCCCTGACCGGGTGCCGTTCCGTGGCGGTGCGGGCGCCGGACGCCCCGGCGCCCTCGAAGGTGATGCTGACGCCGAACGCCGAAGCCGCCTGGGAGACGACCGTCTCCACGCTGCACCGCTTCGGCTTCCGCACCGCCGTGGAGAACAAGCTCGACGGCACGATCGAGACCGCCTGGGTCGTCGGCAGCAGCCTCGCCGAGCCGTGGAACGACGACAGCGTCGGCTTCGCCAACCGCCTCGAAGACACCCTGCAAAGCACCCGCCGCCGCGTGGTCGCCACGGTGCGGCCGGTCGCCGGGGAGTTCGGTCCGGAGGCGTACGAAGTCACGATCCGGGCGTTCAAGGAACTGGAGGACGTCCGCGGGGTCGTGGCGAACACGACCGGCGGGGCGACCTTCCAGAACCGCGAACCGCTGTCCCGCGACCTGCAGGCGGTCCACGGGCAGTTCGGCCCGACGCAGTGGATCCCGCTGGGCCGCGACCCGGCGCTGGAGAACGCCATCGTGGCGGAGCTGGGGAAGAAGTGAGCCGGCGAGAGTCGCCCTCGGCCTTCGGTGAAAAGGGAATCCATGGCCAAGCCACAGCGTCCGCTCGACGGCCGCCAGGAGATGATGCGCGGCTTCGCCGAATCCGCCGCCGAACGCGGGCAGCACTTCTTCTACGTCCTGATCCGTGAGCCGCTCGGCCCGATCGACCGGGGCGAGAAATACGAAGACCCGCTGAACGCGGCGCTCGGCGAGTTGGGCGACGTGGTCGGCGGCGGATCGCAGCTTGGCGAAGGAGACGCCGTCGCGTTCTGCGGACTGGACGTGGTCGTGAACGACCGCGAGCGTGGGTTGCAGAAGATCCGCCAGAGCCTTCGGGCGTGCGGGGCGCCGGCGGACACGGTCATCGAGGAGTACGTGCCGGCGTTCGCGGAACTGCCGCTGTCACCTCGGGGACGGGACGAGCCGCCCGGCGAGGCCGGAGGCCGCGGCGGGGGTTGATCTTTGCGGGGTGGGCGGGGGGACCTACGCTTCCGCGGCCCCCCGATTCCCCCCTTTCGCCGTTCGTCCCCATGTCCCGCCCCGCCTCCCGGCCGTCGTTCGTTCCGGCTCTGATCTGCGGGCTGGCCGCCTGCGGGGCGGCGCTGGGGTTCGTGGGGTGCACCTCCGGCTCCGGCGGGCTGGCGGACTCCGCCGCGGTGGAGCAGGCCGCCGCCCTCTCCGGGGAGCCGCTGCCGATCCACGAGTGGACGACCGACCTCGCCGCCGCCCGGCAGACCGCCGCCGCGGAAGGCAAGGACGTGCTGATGCTGTTCACCGGTTCGGACTGGTGCCCGCCCTGCATGGCGCTGGAGGAGAACGTGTTCTCCCAGGCGCCGGCCTCCCGATTGACGGACGACTTCGTCCCGGTGCTGTTCGACTTCCCCATGAAGAAGGAGCAGGCCCCGGAGATCGCCGCCCGTAACGAACAGGTCCAGCAGGAGTACGGCATCACCGGCTATCCGACCGTGCTGCTGACGAGCGCCGGCGGCACGCAGTACGGGGAGCTGCACTACCAGCCCCGCTACGAATCCGGCGGCGCCGCCGCGTTCCTCGCCGACGCCAAGGCCCTGCGGGCCGAGAACGGCGGGACCGGGGAAGGCGAAACCGAGCCGTCCGTCGGCGGCCGGACCGCCGCCGCGGAGTGACGACGGCCGTCCCGGCCCCGGAGGCCGCCCCGCCGTCGTCGCCGCCCCGCCGGTCGCTGGCCGGGCGGATCTTTCAGGGGGCGCCGATCGTGGCGGGGCTCACGCTGTTGTCGCGGGTGTTGGGGCTGGCCCGGGATATGGCGACGGCGGCGGTGTTCGGGGCCGGGCCGGTGCTGGACGCGTTCACCGTCGCCTTCCGGCTGCCCAACCTCGTGCGGCGGCTGTTGGGGGAGGGGGCGCTGTCGGCGGCGGTGCTGCCGGCGCTGGTCAAGACGCGGGAGGAGCGGGGCGAAGTCGCCGCGGACGCCCTTGCCGCCGCGGTGATCGGCCGGCTGACGGTCGGCGTGGGGCTGGCGACGCTGCTCGCCGAGGCCGTGCTGATCCCGCTGGCGCTGGGCTGGGTCGGCGATCTGAGCGACCAGTGGCGGTTGCTGTGGGGCCTGACCGCCGCCTGCGGGCCGCTGGCGACGTTCACCTGCGTCGGCGCCCAGTACGCCGCGGCGCTGCACGCCCGACGGCGCTTCGCCGCCGCGGCGTTCTGCCCGCCGCTGCTCAACCTGTTCTGGATCGCCGGGACCGTCGGCGCCGCCCTCGGGATCGCCGGCGGGGCGCCGGACGAGCGGGCGATCTACCTCGTGGCGGCGTCGGTCTCGCTGGGCGGGGCGGCCCAGATCGTGTTGATGGTCTTCGCCCTGCGGCGGGCGGGGTTCGTCTGGCGGTGGGACCCGGAGGGCACGCGGCCGGCGCTGCGGGCCGTGCGGGCCGCGGTCGCCCCGGCGCTGATCGGGCTGTCCGTCGCTCAAATTAATTCCCTGATCGACGGTTTCGCCTCCTGGGGCTTCGCGGCCCCGGCGGACGACCCGACCGCGGAGTTCCTCCCCAACCTGCTGCCCGGTCTGGGCTACCCGCTGCGGCCGGGGGCGGCGTCGGAGCTGTACTTCGGTCAGCGGCTCTATCAATTCCCCGTCGGCCTGCTGGGCGTGACGCTGGGCACCGTGCTGTTCCCCCGGCTCGCGGCGGCCTCGCGGGGGGAACTGAAGGAGGTCGCGCTCGCCGGGCTGCGGTCCGCTCTGTACCTCGGCGTGCCGGCGAGCGTCGGGTTGGCCCTCACCGCCGACCTGCTGACCGACGCCCTGCTGCGGCACGGCGAGTTCGACCGCCAGGCCGCCGCCGAGACCGCCGCCGCCGCCGCCTGGCTGGGGGCCGGGGCCTGGGCCGGCTGCGGGCTATCGATCGCCTCCCGCGTGTTCTACGCCTCCGACGACCACCGCACCCCGGTGCGGGTCGGCGTGTGGGCGGTGGCGACGAACCTCGTGTTGAACGTGGCGCTGGTCTGGCCGATGGGCGTCTCCGGGTTGGCGGCGGCGGCCACGGCGGCGACCTGCGGACAATTCCTCGCCCTCGTCTGGCTGCTGCGGCGGGCGATCCCCGATTGGCGCACCGCGGACCTGTGGCCGGCCGCGTGGCGCTCCGCGGCGGGGGCGACCGCGGTCGCGGCGGCCTGCCTGACGGCCCGGGCGCTGTGCGGGCCGGCGGGGCTGGGGTGGAGCGCCGAGGGGGAGCTGCTCGCCGCGGTGGCCGCCGGGGCCCTCGCCTTCCTTCCGGCGGCCCGCCTGCTGCGGATGCGGGAGGTCGGGCAGTTGATCGGGCTGGGCCGGCGGGATGGTTGAGCCCGGCCTCCGCCTCATGGCGGCGGCGAACCGGACCGCAACGGGATCGCAGGAACCGGGCTTGGGGGGGACGACGGGGCGTCGGGGGCGGTCTACAGTCGTCCGCCGGCTCCCACCCGTTTCCGCTCGCCCCGAGAACCGCCATGAAAGCCGTCTGGAACGGTCAGACGATCGCCGAAAGCGACGCCACCCGCGTCGTCGAGGGCAATCACTACTTCCCCCCGGCCGGGGTTCGGCGGGAGTTCCTCAAGCCCTCGGACACCAAAACCACCTGCCCGTGGAAGGGCGAGGCGAGCTACTTCACGCTCGAAGTCGCCGGCGAGACGAACCCCGACGCCGCCTGGATGTACCCCACCCCCAAGGACGCCGCCGCCCCGATCGCCGACCACGTCGCCTTCTGGAAAGGCGTGGAGGTGACGGAATGAGCCCCGCCGGCGAAGCCCCCGACTCGTCCCCCGAACCGGAGGTCCTGGCGCAGCGACTGGCCGCGGAGCTGACCGGGTTCTGCGTCGCCAAGCTGCGGGACCAGGCGGCCCAGATTAACCGCTGCGTGCGGCTGCTCTCCGAAGAGCAGATTTGGGAACGGGCGAACGACGTGTCGAACTCGGTCGGCAACCTCGTGCTGCACCTGACCGGCAACGTGCGGCAGTGGGCCGGGGAGGGGTTGGGCGGCGTCGCGTTCGACCGCGACCGCCCCGCGGAGTTCGCCCGCCGGGACCCGCTGCCGACCGACGAACTGCTCGCTGGTCTGCACGCTGCGATCGCCGTGGCCTGCACGGCACTGGAGCGGCTCTCGCCGGAGGACCTCGCCGCCGAACGCTCCATTCAGGGGCGACAGGTCAGCGGCGTGGCCGCGGCGGTGCACGTCACGGAGCACTTCACCGGACACGTCTCCCAGATCGTCGCCTACACCAAGCTGCTGACCGGCCGCGACCTCAGCCTCTACGACGAACAGGGCCGCCGGCTGGACGCCGCCGCCCGGCTGTGAGCCCGGAGCGTGCGTTCCAAGCGGATATCGCAGTTCCGGACGTCCGCGAACCGCCCCGCGTCGCTCCTCAGGTTCGCCCCGGTGAGCACGCCCCCGCGAACCGATTAGGATGGGCTGATTCGATATTCCTGACGCAGCGGACGACGGCATGGGCGGCGAAGTGATCACCAAGGTTCTCGTGCTCCTGGCGGGACTGATCGCGATGGGAGCCTGCGCCGGCCCGCTGCTGTACGACCCCGCCGTCGAGGAGGCGGAAGAGGAGGACGTGCTGGAGACGGAGGACCGCGGCCCGCTGCTCGGGGACCCGGAACCCGCCCCGCCCCTCGACGACGATCCCGATTCGGAGGACGAAACGACGGACGACGCGGCCTTGATCGAGGAGGCGCCGGCGGACGACGACGCGGTCGTCGTGGACACGCTGCCGGAGGAAGCCGTGATCGGCGGGCCGGTGCCGGAGGAGGGCGACGGCGAGGCGGCGGTCGACCCGGATCCGATCGACGCCGCCCCGGACCTCGCCGGCGACCCGGAGCGGACGGTGATCCCGTTCTTCGTGACCCTCCCGATGCTGCTGATCGCCCTGGCCCTGACCGTCTGGGCGATGGTCAAGCCCGCCGCGAATCTGGGCCGGCCGGCGCTGATCGCCGGAGCGCTCGTGCTGCTCGGCACGCTGCTGGCCTGGGGGCTGTACGAGGCGGGGCTGTCGGAGTTCGAGATGAACGGAACCGCCCTCGCGGCGTGGCTGTGCGTGGGCGTCACGCTGCTCGCCGCCTGGCTGGTGATCGACGTGCTGTCCGAGCCCGGAGAAGACGAAACCGTCCCCGGCTGACGCCGGAACGCGGCGGAACCGCGGAGAACAGATGCATGATTGGTGATCCAGCGCTCAATCAAAGGGCGGTCGTCTCGGGACCGCCGCGACGGCGGCGGCCGCCGCCCCCGTTTGATCCGGCGACGTCTCATCCGCGTTTGCTGAAATGCGAGCCGTCCCGGCGGCAGCGCCCGTTCAACGTGCGACTTGAGGCTCCCGGCGAGAAAATGGCCCGTGGATCCCCCGAATTCCGTTTGAGAGACGGGGATGAGGGGTTGGTACGGTTTTGGGCCCGCCGACAGACTGCAGTGAACCCCCGGCGACGCCGGCGGCCCCGCCGGACGAGCCGTCCCTCGGCCCGTCCCCATTTCGTCCCCGCCCCCGCCGACGGAGCGGACTTCCCGCCCGCCCCTCCGGCTCCCCCGATCGGAACCCTGCGAACATGACGCTCAAAGGATTTCTCACCTATTCCCTGCTCACCAACGTGGCCCTGGCCGGGGCCGTGCTTTGGCAGGAGCAAGTCCGTGCCGAGGCGATCGAACAGCAACACGCCGTGGCCATCGACGAGGACGTGATCTTCCGCGAACACGTCGCCCGGGAACTGGCCTCCCGCGACCCGGAACGCATCGAGGGCGTGCAGCGGCTCTGCCAGGCGGAACTCGCCGAGTTGAAGCCGCAGATCGAAACGATTTGGGACCCCCTGAAGTAATTCCCCGGGCGCCGAATCGTAGAACGAATCGAAAACCCGCCCCGGCCGTTCGCGGCCGGGGCGGGTTCATCTTTCGGTCGCCGCGTGCTGAGGGGCGGTTACCGCCGTTTGGCCCGGCAGCGTTCGCACTGGCAGCCCTGGGCGGCCGCATTTCGGGCGGCCGTCTTCTCGGCGTGGAGGAAACCGGCCGGCCGGCAGCCGGGGCAGTCGCCCATCCCGGCGGCGTGGTAGCAGTCCGTTCCCAGCCGACAGCCGCCCGTGCTGTGCTCCGCGTGCGGGCCCTTGTCGTAGTGCCGCGTCGGCCGCACGAGGCACTCCGTGTTCTCGCGGAAGTGCGGGTAGTAGGTCGGCCCGTAGCGGCTCGGCAGGTCTTCGACGGTGTAGGGGGTGTAATCCATCCGGTCCGGCACGCAGGGCCGATCGAACAGGTTCCCGAAGCCCCGCGGCCGCCACGGGCTGGGGCGGTACACCGCCCGGTTGGGGGCGTGGAAGCTCTTCGGCCGGTACCAGATGCCGTAGCGGTTCGACTGCTCCATCTGGTGCGGCAGGCCGAACGCCGGGGCGCCGGGGTCGCCCGGCGTGGGGCGGGCGCCGTATTCAGTGTCGGCGAAGAAGGGCGTGCCGGGCAGGGCGTCCACGGCGGGCCGCGGCGGGCCGGGCACCGGGGCCCGACCGAACTCCGGCGGCTCCGGAAAGCCCGGCGCCCCGTCGCCCGCCGGGGCCGGCAGCGGCGTCGACACGTCGTACGGCCGCTCCCCGCGGAGGCCTTCGCGGGGATAATCCCCGCCGAGATATTCCTCCACGGCGTATTCGTCGCCGGGGGGGAACTCGGCGTCGGGAAGCTCCTCGGCGGAGGCTTCCAGCACCGGCAGATCGTGGCCGGCGGGGGCGAGCGGCGCGGGCGTGTAAGCGTCCTGGGCGACGGACAGCGGCGCCGTCGCGGAGAGGAGCCACACCGCCGCCGCGATCCGCCGGCGCCGACCCGGGGCCGCGGCCCTCGGAACGTTCGGCCGGGGGCGGAGCGAGATCCGGAGCATCGGGACAGTCCTGCACGAAGGGGGGAGCGACGGTTCCCCGTCGTGGGGAAGGCATCGGCCCGCCGCGACCGCGTCCTTCGTTTCGATTGCTTCCTCCGCGTCGCTTTGCCTAACCCGCAGGGTCGCCGGTTCCCGTCGGGCGCGGACGACCGCCGCCGTCCCCCGGCCGAGGCGTTCTCCGGGCGCCGTCGTCCGGGCGCCGTCTTCCGGGAGCCGTTTTCCGGAGAATGACGAACCGATCGGCCGGAGGCGTGTCGGTCCCCTTGCCGAGCCGGGCGCCAGTCGCCAAAATGCCGGCCCCGGCGTCGATCCGGGACCCCGGGCGCGTAACTCAGTGGTTAGAGTGCCATCTTCACACGGTGGAAGTCGCAGGTTCGAATCCCGCCGCGCCCAGTTGTCGTAAGTCCCTGACACCGCACTGTTTGCGGTCTCCGTCAAATCGGCGGGGAGCATCTCACGAGCGGGGTTTCCTGGTCAACGTGACCAGGAAACCCCGGCGCATCGAATGCTCCCGGTCATGTCCCGTCCCAAAAAACGCGTCCCCACCCTCTCCCGCCACAAGGCCACCGGCCGGGCGCGGTGCCACTGGCGGGGGAAGGACTACTACTTCGGGCAGTACGGCACCGCGGAGGCGGACAGGGCGTTCCGGAAGTTCGTCGCCGAGGTGATGTCCGGCGAGGAGGTGGACGCCGCCCCGCCGCCCGCTTGCGAGGTGAGACCCGCGGCTCGTCGACCGCCCGCCGGCCCGGACGATCCGCTGACGGTGTCTGGGTTGCTGCTTCGGTTCAAGGAGTGGGCGGAGGGGTACTACATCGACTCGGACGGCAAGCCGACGCAGACCGTCGACAATCTTCGCCTCAGTTTGCGGCTCTGGCGGGAGCGGTACGGTCCCACCCCCGTGGCGGACTTCGGCCCGGTCCGCTTATCGGAACTCCGAGACGCGATGATCGCCGTCGGGCTCGCCCGCAAGACGATCAACGCCCGGATCGGGGCGGTGAATCGGGCGGTCAAATGGGGCGTCTCCCGCGAACTCGTGGACCCGGCGGTCCTGGCCAAGCTGCAAACCTTGGAGCCGCTGAAGAAGGGGCGGTCGGGGGCGAAGGAGACCGCCCCCGTCCGACCCGCCCCGGACGAGCACCTGGAGGCGGCGTTGCCGTACCTGCGGGGGCCCGTCGCCGCGATGGCGCGGCTGCAACGGTACAGCGGGGCCCGGCCCGGCGAGATCTGCGGGCTGACGCCCCGCGAGATCGACCGCTCCAACCCGGAAGACTGGCGGTACGTCCCGGCGAAGCACAAGACCGCCCACCGCAACAAGATCCGAGTTGTCTGCTTCGGCCCGCGATGCCGCGCCGTACTTGCTCCGATCCTGGCGGCGCACGAGGCGAAGGGGCGGGGGGAGGACGATCCGCTGTTTCAGCCGCGGGACGCGACCGCCGAGATGCTGGCGGCCAAGCGGGCCGCCCGGAAGACGCCGGATTCGTGCGGCAACCGCCCCGGCACGAATCGAAAGGCGAGCCCGAAGCGAAAACCGGGGACGAAATACAGCACGGGAAGCTACAGACAGGCGATTCAGCGGGCGTGCGAGAAGGCGACCGTTGATCGGTGGTCCCCGAACCGCCTCCGGCACACCGCCGCCACGGAAGTTCAGGCGAAGTTCGGGCTGTCCACCGCCCGGGACGTGTTGGGGCACGGCAGCACGTCCACCACCGAGATCTACGCCCACGCCGCCGCCGAGATCGCCGCCCGGGTCGCGGCGGACATCGGTTGAGGGAGCCCGCGGGCGGTTTCACCCTTACCCCGGTCCGTCGTGCTTAACGTCCATGGGCGTGATCGGAGGGGGACCTCGTCCATGCCGTCAGGCCCTCCGAGGAGCCCCGGTTACAGTCCACGCCTCCACGAAGGGGGCGACGCGCGGTCTGCCTCGGGTGCGGCACGCGGTGGGATTGGTTTCAATCCACGCCCCCGGTGAAGGGGGCGACCAGCGGCGGCGTGACGACGACCGGCTGGGAATCGGCGTTTCAATCCACGCCCCCGGTGAAGGGGGCGACTACGATCCGGGGCAGGTTGTTCCCGTTGGAAAACGTTTCAATCCACGCCCCCGGTGAAGGGGGCGACTCACCCGGCAGAGGCGGGAGAGATCGACGCCGCCGTTTCAATCCACGCCCCCGGTGAAGGGGGCGACGGCGTCCTGCTGGGGCCGAATCGCCGGCACCAAGTTTCAATCCACGCCCCCGGTGAAGGGGGCGACGCGGTCATCAGTTCGCTCAGTTCGGGGGAGGGGGTTTCAATCCACGCCCCCGGTGAAGGGGGCGACCGGCTGCGGGGGCGAGACGCGGCGGTCGAGTCGCGGTTTCAATCCACGCCCCCGGTGAAGGGGGCGACCGCCATCACGGCGGAGCAGCTTGAGCAGATGCGGGTTTCAATCCACGCCCCCGGTGAAGGGGGCGACGCTGACCCCCAGTTTAGCGCGGTCGGCGCCGTAGTGTTTCAATCCACGCCCCCGGTGAAGGGGGCGACCCGCCGCTCTCGGGACTATCGCCTGTCGGCAAATGTTTCAATCCACGCCCCCGGTGAAGGGGGCGACCTGCGGTCAAGCCCGGCGTCATCCACCCCCTTAGTTTCAATCCACGCCCCCGGTGAAGGGGGCGACATTTGGGGGGCGTTCACAGCGAGCCCTCCAGACAGTTTCAATCCACGCCCCCGGTGAAGGGGGCGACTCGCAGATGCCGCCCTTCCGGCGCCGGGACGTGTTTCAATCCACGCCCCCGGTGAAGGGGGCGACGATCGTCGCGCTCATGTCAATTCGCGGTTAGAGGGTTTCAATCCACGCCCCCGGTGAAGGGGGCGACCTGGCGGTGGATTGCAACTGGCCGAGCTACCGGGCGGTTTCAATCCACGCCCCCGGTGAAGGGGGCGACTCCATCACGCGGTCCCCGCCGGGGATCTCCGCGCGTTTCAATCCACGCCCCCGGTGAAGGGGGCGACGCGTGTTGTTCACGCTGGCGGTGTTCAGTGCCTTGTTTCAATCCACGCCCCCGGTGAAGGGGGCGACGGGAGGCCGTATTCGGACGCCGCGAGGTCTCGGGCGTTTCAATCCACGCCCCCGGTGAAGGGGGCGACTACGCCAAGGGCGTGCGGGTGCTGGATATCGACCTGTTTCAATCCACGCCCCCGGTGAAGGGGGCGACGCTGGGCGCGTCCGTCTCGCCTCTCGTCGCTTCTGTTTCAATCCACGCCCCCGGTGAAGGGGGCGACGGCTTGAGGTTCCGGTAGCGGTCGTCAATCACCCGGTTTCAATCCACGCCCCCGGTGAAGGGGGCGACCTCTAGCCGGGCCCGGTCGATCCCCTCGGGGACGGGTTTCAATCCACGCCCCCGGTGAAGGGGGCGACTCGGCCGAACCGTTCCACGGCCCGCTGAGGGCGAGTTTCAATCCACGCCCCCGGTGAAGGGGGCGACCAGGGCCGGAGAGATAACGACCCGCCAGCCCGCGTTTCAATCCACGCCCCCGGTGAAGGGGGCGACCGGCGGAGCGTGTGGACGGCGAGGGCGAGGGCGGCGTTTCAATCCACGCCCCCGGTGAAGGGGGCGACCGCGGCCGTTCGCAAACTGATCGCGGGCATGAACGCGTTTC
>NZ_JBINJD010000132.1:0-13642 GCF_043951915.1 Alienimonas sp. DA493
CCCGCCAGACCGCCCGGGCCGGGGGGCGGGTGATCGTGAACGGGGGGAACTGCGACCCGCTGGTCGGCGGCGGCGCCTCCGCGGGCGACGTGAACTGGGTGCACTACCTGCACGCCGCCGCCCCGCCGCCGCGGCCGGCGACCGGCCGGGCCGGCCTGCGGTCGCGCCTCACGGCGGCGGCCGACCGCCGGGCCGAACGGCGGGCGCTGCGGGCCGCGGGGCTGATCGTCGCGGACTCCGACCGCCTCGCCCGGCAGATCACGGAGGAACTGGGCGTTCCGGCGGAGCGGGTGCACCGGATCTACTACGGCGTGGACCCCGCCGCGTTCCGCCCCCCGACCGCCGCCGAACGCGCCGCCGCCCGGGCCGCCTTCGGCGTGCCGAACGAGGGGAACGCCGCGGATCGCCCCGTCGTCGCCTTCGTCGGCGGGTTGGGGGCGGACCGCCGCAAGGGATTCGACGTGCTGTACGACGCCTGGCGGGCGCTGCTCCGCACGGACGATTGGCCGCGGGACGCTCGGCTGCTGGTCGCCGGGGCGGGCTCGGAGTTGCCCGGCCTGCGGGCGGCGGCGGAGCGGGACGGGCTGGCCGGGTCGGTCCAGTTCCTCGGTCAGACCGACCGCGTGCCGGAGTTATTGGCGGCGGCCGACCTGCTGGTCGCCCCGACGTTCTACGAACCCTATGGCCAAGGGGTGCACGAGGCGCTGTGCCGCGGCGTCCCGGCGCTGGTCACGGAGACCGCCGGCGTCGCCGAACGCCTCCCCGCGGACCTGGCCGACCTGCTCCTGCCCGCCCCGCCGAACGCGGCCACCCTTGCGGAGCGGTTGCGGGCGTGGCGTGCGAACCGGGCGGCGCTGGCGGCGCGGACGCGGGCGTTCTCGGAGGAGCTGCGGTCCCGCGACTGGGAGGCGATGGCCGCGGAGTTCGTCGCCCTTCTCCGCCGCTGTCCGCCGGCTCGACCGCTCTCCGGGGGGCGGCGTGGCTGAGCGAACCGAATCGGCCCCGCTGCGGCTGGCGCTCGTGTTTCCGGAACCGCCCCTGCCGTTCGGCGGGGCGGCGGCCCGGTGGTACGACATCCTGCTGCGCGGGCTCGTCGCGCGGGGCCACCGCGTGACCGCCTTCGCCGTCGCCGGGGAGCGGGAGCGCGACGCCGTCCGGGACCTGTTCCCGCCGGGCGACTTCGACCTCCGCCTGTTCCCCCCCGGCCGCGGCGGGGGCCTGCGGGGGCGGTGGGCGACGCTGCGGCGGCCCTCGTCCCGCCTGTTCGGCCCGGAGCTGCGGGCGGCTCTCGGCGAAGAGCTGGCGCGGGGCTACGACGTGCTCCACCTGGAGCAGCACTGGAGCGCCTGGCTGACGCGGGCGGGGCTGGGCCGACCGGAGACCACGATCTGCAACGTGCATTACCTGCACCGACTGGACGGAACCGGGCCGCCGGCGACCGGGCCGGCCGGGTGGAAGGGGGCCGTGCTGCACCGGGCGTTCGAGCGGGGGGAGCGGCGGGCGCTGCGGGCCGGGCGGTGCTTCGCGGCGCTGACCGAGCCCCTCGCCGCCGAGGTGCGGGCGGCGAACCCCCGCGCGGAGGTCTGGACCGTGCCGATGACGATCGACCCGGCCCGCTACGCCTTCCGCCTGCCGGAGCCGGACGACCCGCCCACGCTGGGGCTGATCGGGAACTACGGCTGGGCGCCGACGGTCTCCGCGGCGGAGCGGCTGGCCCGGCTGTGGCCGGCGATTCGGGAGCGGGCGCCGGGGGCCCGGCTGCGGTTCGTGGGTCGCTCCGCGGCGGGGGCGCTATCCGGCCTGAACGGGGCCCCGGGGGTGGAGATCGTCGGCGACGTGCCGGAGATCGCCCCGTACTTCCACTCCACCGCGGTGCACTGCTATGCCCCGCGGGAGGGGTCGGGGATGAAGGTGAAGGTGCTGGAGAGCTTCGCGTTCGGCACGCCGACGGTGACGAACCGGCACGGCGTGGAGGGCCTGCCGGCGTCGCTGGCGGACTGCACGGCGTTGGCGGAGACGGACGCGGAGCTGGTGGCTCAGACCGCCCGCCTGCTCAACGACCCCGCGGAGCGCCGCCGCCTCGCCGTCGCCGCCCGGCGGGCGCTGGAAACCGACCTCGCCGTCCCCCCGCTGCTGGACCGCTGGGAGGCGATCCACCGCACGATCGCAGACCGCCGCCCGGCTGCCGGCGGCGGCGGTCCGGCCGGGGGGCGGTGATGCGCGTCGCCTTCGACGGCCGCTCGCTGGCGTCCCCGGCGCTGCGGGGCTGGGACCGCTACACGGTGGGGCTCACGCGGGCGCTGACGGCCCGCGGCGTGGAGGCGACGTTCCTCTGCCGC
Source organism: Alienimonas sp. DA493 (assembly GCF_043951915.1). NCBI lineage: Bacteria > Pseudomonadati > Planctomycetota > Planctomycetia > Planctomycetales > Planctomycetaceae > Alienimonas > Alienimonas sp. DA493. Next base: position 2,340 of record NZ_JBINJD010000132.1, read on the forward strand.
GTCGGGGCGCCCGCCCGGGCGGAGCACCTCGCCGGGATCGACTGCGAGGTGCGGGAGGTCCCGGCCCGGTACGGCGTCCTCTGGGAGCAGGTCGCCGTGCCGGCGCTGCTCCGGCGGGAGCGGTTCGACCTTCACCACGCCCCCAACGAACACGGCGTGCCGATCGTCGCCCCCTGCCCGCAGGTCCTCACGCACCACAGCGTCACCGGGCCCAGCTACCGGGCGCTGGTTCGGTCCGGGGCGCTGCCGGGCCCGACGGAGCGGTACGTGCCCGTCCCGGGCGGACGCCTGAAACGCGGGCGGGACCGCGCCTATCTCGGCGCCCAGGTCCGGGCCGCCGCCCACATCTTCGCCCCGTCGGAGTTCGCCCGGGGGGAGCTGATCGGATTGCTGAAGGTCCCGGCCCGGAAGGTGACCGTCACGCCCCTCGCCCCGGACGACCTGTTCCGCGGCCCGCCGACCCCCGCGGCGGAGCGGGCGGCGATTCTCGACCGGCTCGGCGTGCGGCCGCCGTTTCTGCTGTTCGTCGGCGGGTACGAACCGCACAAGAACGTCCCGGGCCTGCTGCGGACCTTCCAACACGTCCGGCGGACGCGGCCCGACCTGCGGTTGGTTCTGGTCGGCAGTCAACCCGCCCCGGCGGCGGTGCGGGAGTCGGCGGCGGAACTGGGCGTGGCGGACGCCGCCGCGTTCCTGCACGGGCTGACCCGGGAGCTGCCCGCCCTGTACGACGCGGCGGAGCTGCTGGTGTCGCTGTCCTGGCGGGAGACGTTCTGCCTGCCGGCCGCCGAGGCGATGTGCCGGGGGACCCCGGCGGTCGCCAGCGCCTGGGGCGCCACGCCGGAGGTGATCGGGGCGGGCGGGGCGACGGTCGATCCGCGGGACGAAGCCGGGGCCGCGGCGCGGATCTGCGACCTGCTCGCCGGCGACCGGGCCCCGCTCCGCCGGGCGGCCCGCGCCCGGGCCGCCGAGCTGACCTGGGAGGCGGCGGCGGACCGGACGTTGCAAGTCTACCGCCGGTTGGTTGGATAGCCGCCCCGCCGGTCTGCGCCGTCCCCGCCCGCCTTCCCGAACCTCCCGCTCTTTTCCCGCCGCCCGACTTGATGGCAAAACGCGTCGACCTGCGGCGGTTTCGCGCCGAACCGCTGTACTTCCTGCACCTCCACAAGACGGGCGGGCAGTCGATGATTCCGGTGCTGGACCGCTGCTTCCGCCGCACGGGGCTGGAGCGGTTCGTTCGCCGCACGCGGATCTGCCCGGCGATGGATTTCAGCGGGCTGGCGGCGCTGCCCGACGAGCGGCTGGACTCCTACAGCCTGTACCGCGGCCACTTCGGCTTCCACCTGCCGGCGTTTCTCAGCCGCACGCCGGTCGTGATCACGATGCTGCGGGACCCCGTGGCGCGGGTCATCTCCCACTACCACCACCTCCGGCGGGCCCCGGACCGGCCGCTGCACGGCTTGGTCGCGGGGGGGATGACGCTGGAGGAGTTCTGCCGGCACGAGGTCACCCGGCGGGCGTCGTCGAACCTGCAGGCTCGAAACCTGGGCGGGAAGACGCCGGAGCGGCGGCTGACCTCCGCCGACGCCCGCTGCGACCCCGTGGAGGGCCCGGACGGCTTCGGGGCCGGGGAGGACGAGGCGACCCTGCGGGAGCGGGCGATCCGACGGTTGGACGAGTGCGCCGCGGTCGGCCTGACGGAGCAGTTCGACCGCTCCGTGGCCCTGTTCGCGGACGTGCTGGGATTGCCGCTGCGGTCCGAGACGAAGCGGCGGAACGTCGGGGGGCACGGGCAACGGCCGGACGAACTGGACGACCGCACCCGGGCGGCGATCGAGGACGCGAACCGGCTCGACCTGGAGCTGTTCGCCCTCGCCCGGGCCCGTTTCGAACGCGACGCCTCCTGAGCCGGCTCCCGCCGTCGGCCCCCCTGTCTGAGTCTGATGTCCCGGACCCGTCGCTCCGCCGCCAATTTCGCCGCGTCGGCGGGGCTGTCGGCCCTCACGTTGATTGGGGGGCTGATCGCCTCGCCGCTGCTGGCCGGCTGGCTGGGGGACGAGGCGTTCGGGGCCTGGCGGGCGCTGTCCGAGGCGGCGATGTGGCTGACCCTGCTGGAGTTCGGGCTGCTCGGGGCGATGCAGCCGGTGTTCGCCCGGGCGCTGGCGGGGGGGAAGGTCGGCGAACTGCACGCCGCCGTGCGGGCCGCCGGCCGCGGGTACGGCCGGGCGACCCTGCTGAAGTTCGTCGTCCTCGCCGCCGCGATCCCCGTCGTCGGCTGGCTGATCCCCGTCGGGGCGGACGACCTGCCGGACCTGCGGCTCGCGACCCTCACCCTGCTGGCCGGCGTCCCCGTGGCCGCGCTGGGGTACGCCCGGGTGGTGATCGAGTGCCGGCAGCAGTCCTACCTCGTCACGGCCCTGCTGACCGCGCAGTACCTCGTGACGCTCGCCGCCGCGCTGCTGCTGGCGCGGGACGGCTGGGGGGTGACCGGGCAGGCGGCGGCGGCGACGCTCGGGGCGGTCGCGCTGAACGGCGGCATCGCCCTGATCGAACTCCGCCGGGGCACGCCGTTGCTCGCCGGACTGCGGCCGCGGTTCCGACGGCGGCCGCGGGACGGGCGCGCCCCCGGACCGGAGGGGGCCGAGTCGGAGGCGACCGGAGCGGAGGAGTTAGAGGACCAATTCGCCGCGGAGCTGCGCAAATTCAACGGGCCGGTGTTCCTGCGGCAGTTGGGCGGGCGGGCGGCGGTTTGGTCGGACTCGCTGATCGTCGCCTTCCTGCTGGACCCGGCGGCGGTGACCGGATTTTATTTCACCCGGCGGGCCTGCGATTTAGTGGGGACCCAGGTGGGGATGATCAGTTCCGCGACGTGGGCCGGGCTGGGGGAGCTTTATCACGGCGGGGACCGGGCCGCGTACCGGGAGCGGGTCGCGGAGGTGACGAAGCTGGCGGCGCTCGTCGCCGCGGCCGGGCTGTTGCCGGCGGTGTTGTTAAATCAGTCGTTCGTCACCCTGTGGGCCGGCGAGGAGCGGTACGCCGGCCCGCTGGTGACGGCGGCGTCGGCCGCCGTCGCCTTCCTGTTGCCGATCACGTTTATCTGGGATTGGGCCCTGCACGCCGCCGGCCACGTGCGGGCGCTGGTCCCGATGAGTCTGGCCGCCGCGGCGCTCAATATCGCGTTCAGCTTCGGACTGACCCCGCACCTGGGCGTCGCCGGGCCGCTGCTGGGGACGGCGATCAGCTACGCGGCGACGGCGGCGTGGTACGAGCCGCTGTTAATGCGGCGAAAACTCGGCTTTCGGGCGCGGGATCTCTACGCCGCGGCGCTCCGCCCGCTGGCGCCCGCCGTCGCGGCGGGGCTGATCGCCTGGCCGGCGCTGCCGGCGGGGGGGGCGTCGACCTGGCCGGAACTCTTCGTCTACGCCGGGGCGATCGGCGGCTCGTACGTTGTGCTGGCGTGGTTCGCCGCGTTGACCGCCGCAGAACGCCGCCGCTGGGGACGGCTGCTCTCCCGGCGGGTCCGGCCGCAACGGGGAGACCGCCGATGACTCCCCCCCGGTACGTCGTCTTCAGCGGCAGCCTCGGCAAGGGCAATGCGGGCGACGAAGAACTGCTCGCCGCGTTCCTCCGTCGGCACGGCCGGGCGTACGGCGGCGCCGCGGCGCTGGTCGGGGGCGATCGACCGCGGGCGGCCCACCCGCCCCCGGCGGTGGCGGACTGGCCGTTGCCGTTGATGGCGGTCGGCCGCCGACGCTGGCGCGGCGCCCTCGCCCGGCGTCGGACGCGGCGGGAACTGGTGCGGGCGGCACAGGGGGCGCTGTTGGATTACGTGCTGCTGGGCGGGCTCTTCGGCGTGGAGGCGCACGTCCGCTCCCGGCTGCGGGAGATCGAATGGGCCGCCGGCTTCGCGGAGCGGGTGCGATTTTATTTCGGCGACGCCTATCTCGACCCCGCCGCCGGGGCGCCGGCCCCCTCCCTGGCCGCGGTCGCCCGGACGTTGGACCGCATCAGCGCCTGGATCGCCGTGCGCTCGCCGGCGGGGGCCGAGCTGTTGCGGTCCGTCGGCCTTCGCGGCCCGGTGCACGTGGGCGTCGATCCGGTGTTGCACGACCGTCTGCGGGACGGCCTCCCGCCGCGTCGGCCGGGTTCGTCCTTTGATTTATGCGTGATGAACGTCTGCCGGAACGAAGCGGACCGCTGGCGCCCGATCTGGCTGGGGAGCGCCGCGGCGGCGGCGAGGGCGGGGGCGGCGGTGCGGTGGGTTCCCACCAGCGTGCCGAACGACGCGTCGCTCAGCGAGGACCTCATGGCCGCGCTGGCGCGGGAGGTTCCGGGGGCGCGGCAGGAACTGTGGACCGCCGCGGACGCCGCCGCCGGATTCGCCGACGCCGACGCGGCGGTGACGACCCGGTTGCACGGCACGATCTTCTCCGTGACGGCGGGGACGCCGACGCTGGTGTGCGGCTACGGCGCAAAGCTGGAGCGTCTGTGCGACGATCTGGGCCTGCGGGACTGGCTGGTCACGCCCGCCCACCGCGATCGGCCGGACGCCGTCGAGGCCGCCGTCGCCCGGTTCCGTCGCCTGCGGGAGCCGGGGGCCTGGGCGTGGGACGCCGACCGTCTCGGCGCCCGCCTCGCCCAGCACGACGCGGCGTTGGCGGCGCTGGACCGCGAACTCTCCGACCGTTCCTGACGCGTTCCTGAACCGTTCATGACCGCTCCCCGCCCGACGGTCTCCGTGCTGATCCCCAGTTTCCGTCGGCCGGAGACGTTGCGGCGGTGTCTGGACGCGCTGACGCGGCAGACGGTCGCCCCGGACGAGGTTCTGGTCGTCTGGCAGGGGGACGACGCCGCCACCCGCGACGCCGCCGAGAACTTCTCCGACGCCCTGCCGGTGCGGGCTCTGCACCGGCCCGAGCCGGGCATCGTGCCGGCGGAGAACGCGGCGCTGGCCGCCGCGACCGGGGAGGTGATCGCGCTGATCGACGACGACGCCCTCGCCCCGCCGGACTGGCTCGCCAAGCACCTCGCCTTCTACGCCGACCCGTCGGTCGGCGCCGTGGGCGGGCCGGCGGTGAACCACGCGGACGGAACCACGCTGCCGACCCGCGCCGTGGAGCCGGTCGGCCGGCTGACCGCCGCGGGGCGGCTGCACGGGAACATGTACGACCATCCCGCGACTTGGCGGGAGCGGCCGCCGACGGACGTCGACCACCTCGTCGGCTACAACATGAGCCTCCGCCGGGCCGCGTTCGACCGGTTCGAGGAGCGCCTCCGGCCGTATTGGCAGCTGTTCGAACTGGACGCCTGCCTGCAGGTCGCGGCGAACGGGTACCGGGTCGTCTTCGACTACTCGAACGTGGTGGATCACCACCCGACGAACACGGCGTACGTCGGCGGGCGGGGGGGCGATCTGACGGTGAAGGTCTACAACGGGGCGTACAACCGGGCGTTCGTGCTGTCGAAGCACACCCGCGGCTGGCGGCGGGGCGTGCGGCGGGCGTGGACGGGGCTGGTCGGGTCCACCGCCGCCCCGGGGGCGCTGGCGGCCCTGCGATGTGCGGCCCGGGACTTGGCGCCACGGCGGGAATGGCGGATTCTCCGTCACACGTGGCGGGCCGCCGCCGAGGGCTGGGCCGCCGGTCGAGCGGCCGGCTCGTTCGATTCCCCCGCCTCGCCCCGAACCGTCCGCCCGCCGTCGTGACCGCCGAGCCAGACGCGATCCGGGCCCCCGCCGCCGGGACGCCCGCCGCCGCCCCGGAGTACCGCCCCCAGCCGACCTGCTGGGTCTGCGACGGCGCCGAGTGGACCATGCTGCCGCACGCGGAGCGGTTCGATATGACCTGGCAGGAGCACCCGACGCTCCAGCCGTTCCACGGCGAGACGTTCCGCCTGCAACGCTGCGGCGCCTGCGGGTTCGTCCAGCCGGACCGCCTGCCGGCCCCGGAAGACTATTTCGACGCCCTGTACTCCAAGAACCGCGGCGACGACTGGCGGCGGGAGCTGGACGCCGCGACGTTTCGGGACGGGGTGTACCGGGACGTCCTCGCCCGGCTGGAGCGGAAGACCGGCGGCCGGCGGGGCAAATTGTTGGACGTGGGGTGCGGCGTCGGTACGTTCCTGAAGCGCGCCAGGGACGCGGGCTGGGAAGTCGAGGGGGCGGAGATGAACCCGCACGACCGCGCGTTCGCCGCCCGGTCGGTCGGCGTGGCGGTGCACGGGGGGACCCTCGCCGAACTCGCCGCGGAGGGCCGCCGCTACGACGCCGTCACGCTCAACGACGTGCTGGAGCACATCCCCCGGCCCCGCGGCGTGATCGAGGAGGCCCTCGGCGTGCTGGAGCCCGGCGGGTGGCTGGCGGTGAAGTCGCCGCACGGGGCGGCGCAGCTGCTCAAGGAACGGGCCAAGGCGCTGGCGAAGCCCGGCGCCGAGCCGGAGATCGCGTCCAACCTGACGCACGTCAATCACTTCGGCGCCAGGTCGTTGAGGCTCCTGTTGGAGCGGTGCGGCTACGACCGCGTCGAGGTGGGCGTCGGCGCCCCGGAGATCGCCGGCCGGGCGCCCCTCCGCCGGGCCGCCAGCCGGGTCGTCCGCCGCGCGGTGTTTCGCACGGCCCGCACGCTGCCGGGCGGCGTCCGCACGCCGCTGGCGATGAACCTGCAAGCCTTCGCCCGCAAACCGGTTTGAACTCCCCCCGCCCCCTGCGCGTGCTGACGGTCGGGCACTCCTACGTGCTCGCGGCGAATCGGGCGATCGTCCGGCAGGTCGCCCGCGATCCGCGGTTCGAGGTCACGGTCGGGGCTCCCGCCGTTTATCACGGGGACTTCCGCCAGGAAGTCTGCGAACCGGAGACCGCCGACTCCCCCCTGCGGATCGAACCGATCCCCGCCCGGTGGACGCGGCGGGTGCACGTCTTCCGCTACTCCGGCCGCGTCCTGCGCCGCCTCGTGCGGCGGGACCGGTTCGACGCGATCCTCGGCTGGGAGGAGCCGTACGTCTTCGCCGGCGCCCAACTCGCCCGGGCCGCCGCCGCCGCCGGGACGCCGTTCGGGTTCTGCACCTTCCAGAACCTCCCCAAGCGGTACCCGCCGCCGTTCTCCGGATTGGAACGGGCGACGTTGAAGCGGGCGCGGCGGTGGGTCGCGCTGGCGGGCGGCGTGTTCGAGAACCTGACCGCCCGCGGCTATCCGGCCGAGACCGGCCGGGTCGTCACCCTCGCCGTGGAGACCGACCGGTTCCGGCCGCTCCCCCCCGAGGAGAAGCGGGCCGTGCGGGAGGAACTCGGCCTGCCGGAGCCGCTGATCGTCCAACTGGGCCGGGTCCACGAAGACAAGGGCGTCCGCGTGCTGCTCGCCGCGTTGGAGGGGCTCGGGGAGCGACCGTGGGGGCTGCTGATGTTGGGCAACGGGCCACTGGACGGGGAAGTCCTCCGCTGGGCGGCGGACCGCGGCCGTGCCGACCGCGTGCGGGTCGGCGCCGTGCGGCACGACGAGGTGCCCCGCTTCTTGGCCGCCGGCGACCTGCTGGTCGCCCCCAGCCAGACGACGCCGCACTGGAAGGAGCAGTTCGGCCGGATGCTGATCGAGGCGTTCGCCTGCGGGGTGCCGGTGATCGGAAGCGACAGCGGGGAGATCCCCCGGGTGGTCGGCGACGCCGGGCGGATCGTGCCGGAGGCGGACGTTCCCGCCTGGACCCAGGCGATCGGCGAACTGCTGGACGATTCCGCCGCCCGGGCCGACCTCGCCGAGCGGGGTTTGCGGCGCTGCGAGCGGTTCTCCGTCGTCGAGGTGGCGGAGCGGTGGAAGGACGTCTTCCGGGACCTCGCCGCCGCCGGAACCGCCGGAACCGCCGGTCCGGACGGGGCCGCCGGAACCGACGGGGCCGCCGGATGAGCGGCGACCCGCTCCGCCTGGCGCTGATCGACGACTTCCCCGAGGAGGGCTGGCGGAGCATGGACCTGTGCGCCGAACGCCTCGCCGCGGCGTGGCCCGCCGACGGGGGGAACGCCGGCGACGGAAACGCCGGCGGCCGCGTCGTCGCCGAGCGGGTCGCCCCGCCCTTCCGCCGCCCCTTCGGCCGGCTCGCCCCGCTGGCGCCGGGCCGTCGGGCCAGACGGACGCTAGCGAACGCGGACCGCCTGTGGAATCGCGTCCGCACCTATCCGGCTCGGCTCGCCCGGATCGCGGACCGATTCGACCTGTTTCACGTCGTGGATCACTCCTACGCCCACCTCGTCCTCTCCCTGCCGGCGGAGCGGACCGGGGTCTTCTGCCACGACCTGGACGCCTTCCGCTGCCTGCTCGACCCGGCCGCGGAGCCCCGCCCCCGCTGGTTCCGGGCCCACGCCCGGCGGCTGGCGGAGGGGCTGGAGCGGGCCGCGGCGGTGTTCGTCAGCACCGCGGAGGTGCGGCGGCAACTGCTCGCCTCCGGCCTCGTGCCCGCCGACCGCATCCTCCGCACGCCCTACGGCGTCTCCGCGGAGTTCGCCCGCGGCCCGGCCGGGGACGCCGCGGCGGCGGAGGTCGCGGCGCTGGACCTGCCGCCCGGACCGTTCCTGTTGCACGTCGGCTCCTGCATCCCGCGGAAGCGGATCGACGTGTTGTTGGAGGTCTTCGCCGCCGTGCGGGCCGAGCGACCGGACCTGACGCTCGTGCAGGTCGGCGGCGCCTGGACGGACTCTCAGCGGGAGACGTTGGGGCGTCTGAACCTCGCTGGAAGCGTCCGCCAACTCACCGGGTTGAGTCGATCGGCGTTGGCGGAACTCTACCGGCGGAGTCGGGCGGCGTTGCAGCCGAGCGAAGCCGAGGGGTTCGGTCTGCCGGTGATCGAGGCGCTGGCCTGCGGGGCGAAGGTGGTCGCCAGCGACCTGCCGGTGTTGCGGGAGGTGGGCGGTCCGGTCGCAACGTTCGCCCCCGTCGGGGACGTGCCGGCGTGGCGGGGGGCGACGCTGGCGGCGTTGGACGCCCCGGCGCCCGACCCGGCCGCCGCCGAGGCCCACCTCCGCCAGTTCACCTGGGAGGAGCACGCCCGCCGCATTGGCGCCGCGTACGAACGGCTGGCCGCGGGCGAACCGATCGCCGACCTCGCCGCGGAGGACGCGTTGTGACCGGGGACCGCGCGGCCGACAGGCCCGACGCCGGGTCGGCGCCCGGTCTCCGTCTGCTGTTCCTCAGCCCGGTCGGGACGATCGGCGGGGCGGAGCGGGTGTTGCTCGACGTGCTGACGGGGGTGCGGACCGCGCTGCCGGAGGCGTCGCTCGCCCTGCTGTGCGGCGGGGAGGGACCGCTGATCGCCGCGGCGCGGGACCTCGGCGTGAGTGCCCGGGCGGTCGTCCTGCCGACGGCCGCGGCCCGGCTGGGCGACAGCCCGGACGCCCGCGGCGGTTCGGTTAGCGGCCGCGGCGCCCGCCTCGCCCGGTTCGCGGCGGCGGGGCCGGCCGTGGCGCGGGCGGCGCTCCGCTGGCGGGCGGCGGTCCGGGCGGAGCGGCCGGACCTGATTCACTCCAACGGCCTCAAGACGCACCTGCTGACCGCCGCGGCGCTGGCGGGGCGGCCCGCGGCCCGACGGCCGGCGGTCGTGTGGGCCGTGCACGACTTCTACTCCGAGCGTCCGCTGGCCCGCCGGGCGCTGCGGCGGGCGGGGCGCCGCGTCGCCGCGCTGGCCTGCGTCTCCGCGGCGGTGGGGCGGGACGTGAACAGCGTCCTCCCGCACGCCCTCACCGAGGTGATCCCGAACGGCGTCGACCTGACCCGCTTCGCCCCCGGTCCCGGCGCCGGTTCCCCCGGGGGGGCCGAGGACGGAGCCGCGTTGGACGCCGCCGCCGGTCTGCCGCCGGCGCCGGCCGGCACGCTGCGCGTCGGGCTGGCGGCGACCTACGCCCGCTGGAAGGGTCAGGACGTGTTCCTGGAGGCCGCCGCCCGACTGCGGGCCCGGCGGCCGGAGCTGGCGCTCCGCTGGTACGTCGTCGGCGGACCGATCTACGCGACCGCGGCCCAGTGGGAGCGGGGCGAGCTGGAGGCCCTCGCCGCCCGGGCGGGCGTCGCGGACGCCGTCGGCTTCGTGCCCTTTCAATCCGACATGCCCGCGGTCTATCGGGGGCTGGACGTGGCGGTGCACGCCAGCGTGCGGCGGGAGCCGTTCGGGCTGACGATCGCGGAGGCGATGGCCTGCGGTCGCCCCGTGGTCGTCGCCGCGGCCGGCGGGGCGGCGGAGTTGTTCGCCGACGGCGTCGACGCCCTCGGCCATCCGCCCGGCGACGCCGCGGCGCTGGCCGCGGCGGTCGAACGCCTCGCCGACGACCCCGCCCTGCGGCAGCGCCTGGGCGCCGCCGCCCGCCGCACGGCCGAAACCCGGTTCGACGGCGCCCGGCTGGGACGGCAATATGGCCGGCTGTACCGCGCGGTGGCGGCCCGCGGAGGCTCCTTCTCCCCCCCGGCCCAACGCCGATCATGACTGCCGGCTCGTTCGTCAAAACAGCGCTGCGCCGGTTGGCTCCGTCGTTGGCGGAGCGGATTCGGTCCTGGCGAATCCGGCGGTATTCCGAAGGGGCCTTCGGGGCGCTGCGGGCCGACGTGCGGCGCGAAGCCTTCGCGGATTCCGCGCCGCGGGTGCTGGGCGGGCCGTTCGCCGGGCTGCTCTACCTCGACGAGCCCGTGTGGGGTTCGATCGCTCCCAAGTGGGTCGGCAGCTACGAGGAAGAGCTGCACGGGATCGTCGTCGACGAAATCCTCCGCACGGAGTCCCGGACGGTCGTGGACGTCGGCGCCGCGGAGGGGTACTACGCCGTCGGGATCGCCTGGAAACGCCCGGACGTGACGGTTCACGCCTTCGATATCGACCCTCTCGCGCGGGATCAGCAGAAGCGACTCGCGCGTCTCAACGGCGTGAGCAACCTCCATGTGCACGCGGAGTGCGCTCCGGAGGAGCTGGAGCGCCTTCTAAAAGACGGCGGCGTGGTGATTTGCGACGTCGAGGGGTTCGAATACGCGCTGCTCGACCCGGTTCGGATCCCGTCGTTACGCGTTTGCGACGTGTTGACGGAGTTGCACCCGGCGGGCGAGCGTTCCGCGGACGAGGTCCGCGACGCGCTCCGCGAGCGGTTCGAGGCGACCCACCGCATCACCACGCTCGACGCGACGCCCCGGGAACCGGAGCGGTATCGGGAGTGCGTCGGACCGACGTTTCCCCAATCCCTGCTGACCGAGGCCGTGGGGGAGCATCGTCCGGCCTCTCAGCAGTGGCTCTGGATGGAGGCGCAGGCCCGCCCGGCGGGCGTTGCGCCTCCGGCGGAGGCCGCGGCCTCC
>NZ_JBINJD010000133.1:0-13417 GCF_043951915.1 Alienimonas sp. DA493
GCCGCGGCATCTGTTCCTACTGGTCGGGGAGTCCGACGCGGCCGCCGCGGAGGCGGCGCCGGAGGACGCGGCGCCGGCCCCCCGGGTCTTCTCCCTCAACGCCCGAAACCGCTGGGAGCCGGCGGACGGCGGCGGGCCGGGGCGGGCGTTCGCGGTCGCCTACGCCGAGGGGCGCCCGGACGCGACGATCGGGCTGATCCCCTGCGGCGTGCAGGGGGCGCCGATCTCCGCCTGGGAGCCGGGGGCCGAACACGGGGCTGCGGACGTGCGGCCCTACGACGACGCGATCGCCCGCGCCCGCCTCGCGCTGCGGTCCGGCGAATTGAAGGGGATCCTGTGGCGCCAGGGACGGGCGGACCGCAACCCGGCGGACGCCGCCCGGTACCTGGGCCGGCTGACGGTTCTGATCGCGCGGCTCCGCGCCGAACTGGGGGCGGAACAGGTCCCCGTGCTGATCGGCCAGGCGGGCCGGTTCGAAAAGACGTGGGACCGGCCGACGCGAACGATCGACTACGCCCACTGGCTCGTCGCGGAGGCCGACCCGCGGGCGGCGTTCGTCCCGTCCGACGGGCTGGAGGCCGCGGGCGACGGGGCGCGGTTCTCCGCCGCCGCCGCCCGGGAGTTCGGCCGCCGCTGCGAACGCGCCCGGGCCGCCCTCGCCGCGGCGCCCCCTGCGGGGAACGCCGGGGACGCGCGCCCCGCGGTCGTCCCGCCGGCCGTCCGGCCGCGGTTCGTCGACGGCCGGGCCGCGGTCGTACCGGCGTTCGAGGCCCCCGAGGAGTGGGTCCGCGAGGACCTGTGGGTCGAAACCCCCTCCGACACCGACGCCGACGACCGCCCGGACCGGGTGCACGTCGCCGTCACCCGGCCGAAACAGACGGCGACCGAAGGGCTCAAAACGCCCGCCGTTCTCTTTATGAGCCCGTACTACGGCCGGTCGCTGCGGCTGGAACCGGAGAACTTCTGGAACACCCGGCACCCGCTCGGCGAGCCGCCGGAGGGCCGCACGCCCCAGCGGCGGTCCGTCGCGGAGGTGGAACGGCCGGTGCTTTCGACTCGCCACCTGGAGGACTGGGTTCCCCGGGGCTTCGCCGTCGTGCACGCCTCCGCCCCGGGAACCGGGCTGTCGCAGGGCTGCCCGACCGTGGGCGGGCAGAACGAATACGACGCTCCCAAGGCCGTGATCGACTGGCTGTGCGGCCGGGCCCGGGGCTTCACGGCGCCGACCGGCGGCGAGCCGGTCGCGGCCGACTGGTGCACCGGGAAAGTGGGCATGTCCGGCACCAGCTACAACGGCACGCTGGCCCTCGCCGCCGCCCAGACCGGCGTCGAGGGGCTGGAGGTCGTGATCCCCGTCGCCCCCAATACGTCTTATTACCGCTACTACCGCAGCAACGGGTTGGTGCGGTCGCCGGGCGGGTACGTCGGGGAGGACCTCGACGTGCTGGGCGACGCGATTCTCGCCGGGTCCGAGGAGACCTGGGAGGCCTGCGTCGCCCTGCAGCGGTCCTTATATACGCCGGAGAACCTCGCCCGGGACACCGGCGACTGGAACGACTACTGGGCCGGGATCGACATGCTCCCGCGGATGGACCGCGTCCGCTGCGCGCTGCTGATGAGCCACGCGTTCAACGACTGGAACGTGATGCCGGAACACAGCGTCACGATTTACGAACGGGCGAAGGAACTGGGCCTCCCCGCGGGGTTATATATGCACCAGGGCGGGCACGGCGGGCCGCCGCCGCTGGAGCTGACGAACCTCTGGTTCACCCATTTCCTGTACGGCGTGGAGAACGACTGGGACGAGGGCGGCCGGGCCTGGATCGTCCGCGAGGGCGACCGGCGGGAGAACCCCACCCGCTACGCGGACTACCCGCACCCGCGCGCCGCCGCGGTCTCTCTCAAACCCACCCCCGGCGCCCCGCAGATCGGCGGGCTGACGCTCGTCGATCCCGCGGCGGCGGACACCGGCGCGACCGAACCGCAAACCGAAACCTACGTCGACAACCTCTCCTTCACCGGGGAGATGCTGGCGCAGGCCGAGTGGACGGATCACCGTCTGCTCTACGCGACGCCGCCGCTGACGGCCCCGGTGCACGTCTCCGGCACGCCGGAGGTCGAGGTGACGCTGTCGGTGGACCGCCCGGCCGCGAACCTGTCGGTGTGGCTGGTCGCCCTGCCGTGGGAGCGGGGCCGGAACGTCTCGATCGCCGACAACCTCATCACCCGCGGCTGGGCCGACCCGCAGAACCACGCCGACCTCCGCGGTCCGGGCGAACCGCTGGAGCCGGGCCGCAAGTACACGGTGACGTTCGACCTGCAGCCGGACGACCAGATCGTCCCCGCCGGCCGGCGGATCGGGCTGCTGATCTTCTCCACGGACAAGGACTTCACCGTCGCCCCCGACCCTGGCGCCCGGGTCACGGTCGACCTGGCCGGAACCCGCCTCCGCCTCCCCGTCGTCGGCGGCCCGCCGGCCCTGCGGGCCGCGCTGGAGCCGACCGCCCCCCAGGCCGCCGGCGCCGAATGACCCGCTCACCGCTCGGTTCTCCCATGACCCCGATTCCGCTCGGCCGCCGCGCCTTCCTCCGGGGCGGCGCCCTGACCCTGTTGGCGGCGGGGACCGATCTCGCCGCCGCGGCCCCCGCCGCGGGCGGGCCGGGATCAAAGCCGGGACCGGGGCCGGCGCCGGGGGTGCGGTTCGGCCTGCTGACGGACCTGCACTACGCCGACAAGCCGGCCGCCGGCTCCCGGCACTACCGCCGGACGCCCGCCAAACTCGCCGCGGCGGTCGAGCGGTTCGCGGCGGAGAAGCCCGATTTCACCGTCCAACTGGGCGACCTGATCGACGCGGCGGACGACGTGGCGACCGAGAAACGCTGGCTCGGGACGATCCACAAGCAGTTTGCGCAGATCCCGGGTCCCCGGCGGCACGTGCTGGGCAACCACTGCGTGGACACGCTGACCAAGGCGGAGTTTCTGGACGGCGTGGGGCAGGAGAAGAGCTATTTCTCGTTCGACGCCGGCGGTCTGCACTTCCTCGTCCTCGACGCCTGCTTCCGGGCCGACGGCGTCGCCTACGGGCGGGGGAACTCGCGGTGGGACGACGCGAACGTGCCGCCGGCGGAGCTGGAGTGGCTGCGAGCCGACCTCGCCGCGACGCGGGCGCCGACGGTCGTGTTCGCTCACCAGCGGCTCGACGGCGCCGGCCGGCACCACGTGCGGAACGCGGCGGCGGTGCGGGAGATTCTGGAGGCATCGGGCCGGGTGTCGGCGGTGTTCCAGGGCCACAGCCACGCCAACGACTACCGGGAGGTCGGCGGGATCCACTACGCCACGCTGGCGGCGACGGTCGAGGGCGGCGGCGAGGAGGACGGCGGCTTCGCCGTGGCCGACGCGACCGGCGACGGCGCGCTCGTCGTCCGCGGCTTCCGCCGGCAGGCCGACTACGACTGGCGGGCGTAGCCGGCGGCGAGACGGGTTGGCCGGGCGGCCGGGCTCAGAGCGTCTTGAACGGCTGGTGCCACGGGCTCCAATCTGAGAACCGTCCGGTCTCGTCCCGCTGCCGGACGCGGACGAAATAGACCGCGGACGCGCTGAGCCGGTCCTGTCCTGCCAGCGGGCCGACGAACCGCCCCGCGTCCGGGCCGACGCGGACGCGGTCGGTTCCCCGCACGGGCTCGGACCGCCACACGACCGCCGCCCCGTCGGGATCGGCGGCGATCTCCGCCTCCCAGCTCCCGTGCTCCGGGCCGGGGTCGGGCGTTTTAATCAGGATCGGGTTCCGCGGGCAGACGACCGGGCCGATCGGCTCCGTGCTGACCACGAACTCGTCGAGCCAGCGCGACTGGTCGACGGGGGAGCCGTCGTTCCAGTAGGCCTCCAGGAACACGGCATTGATGCCGCGGTCGTCGAAGGTCCCCCGCCAGTCGAGGTCGCGGCGCTCCGCCTCCAGCCGACCGTCGATCCACAGCTGGTTCAGGCCGTCCTTTTCGCCGGGGGTATTTAACTTCGCCCGGGCTTCGACGCAGACCCAGCGGCCGGATTCTTCCTCGCTGTGGAGTTGGAACCGCGACGCCGGCCTGTTGCCGAGCCACCGCAGGTTGTCGAAGTCGTTGTAGCGGGTCGTGACGACACGGTCCCCGCGGACGCCCGAGGCCGGGTCCAGCGTGAGGGCCTCGCCGCTGCTCCAGACGTGGGCGATCATCGCCTGCCGCCAGCCCGGCGGAACCAGACTGGTGGCGCGGGACAACTTCGCCGGCCCGCCGCCGGTCCAGCCCGCCTGGTGGCGGACGTAGACCCGCCAGTAGACGTCGGTGAATGTCTCGCCAGGGCGGGCCGCCCGGTCCCGGTACGCCGGCGTGTCCCCGAAGAACAGCTTCCGGCCGCCGGTCCCGCGTTCGCCCCGCGGGTAGTCCATCGGCAGCGACTTCCCCCGATCGCCGAACCGCACCGCGTCGGTCGTCTCGCCGCTCCGTTCCGGGTAGCGCCGCTGCTGAGCGTCGTCGTCGAAGTCGTCGTACCAGATCACCGCGTCGTCCGTTTCGTGCGGCTGCGTTTCGGCCGGGACGACGCTGTCGATGCGGGGAACCCGCGGCGGGTCCCCCGCCGCGGCGCCGCCGCTCACAAGGCCGCAGGCGAGGAGGAAAAGCCGCGTCTTCCGGCGGGTGACGATCATGGTGCGTTCGCGTGGGAGGACGGACATTCGCTCTACGAGAGGCCCGGCGAGTCGCCGCGGCCCGCCGGGCGGCGCCGAGGCGCCGGCCTTACAGAAGCTACCGCGGCCGGGGCGGGAATTCGCGACCCCGCCGAACCTCGCCCTGCGGCGCCTCAACCCGGGCGCGCTCGGCTCGCTTCGCCGATCGCCGCCGCGATGGCGACGGTCGCGCGGCCCCCGTAGGTTGGCGGGACGGGCGCCGGCCCCGTTCGCCGCGGCGTCGCGTCGTCCCCCCGCAGGCCGTTTCGATGTCTCTCTCCCTCTCCGCCGTCGCGGCGTTGCTGTCCGTCGGGGCGCTCGCCCCCGCCGAGCCGCCGGCCGCCTCCGCCGAGCCTCTGCTCCTCAACGCCCGCGCCCAACGGCAGCCGGAGGGCGGCGGGGGCTATCGCACCGTCGAGACGACCCTGCGGTGGAACCCGGCGGAGACGGCCGTCGTCGTCTGCGACATGTGGGACCGCCACACGTGCGAATCGGCGGAGCGGCGGGTTGCGGAGATGGCCCCCCGGATGAACGACGTGCTGGTCGCCCTCCGCCGACGGGGCGCGCTCGTCATTCACTGCCCCAGCGACACGATGGAGTTCTACGAGGGCACGCCGGGGCGGAAACTCGCGCAGCAGGCGCCCGCCGTCGAAACCGAGATCCCGCTGGAACGCTGGTGCCACCTGAAGGCGGATCGCGAGCCCCCGCTGCCGATCGACGACTCCGACGGCGGCTGCGACTGCCGCTCGGACGCGAAGCCGGGACCGCCCTGGCCGTGGACCCGGCAGATCGCCGCGCTGAAAATCGAACCGGGCGACGCGATCACCGACAGCGCCGAGGCGTTCTATCTGATGAAGCAGCGGTCGATCCGGAACGTGATCGTGATGGGCGTGCACACGAACATGTGCGTGCTCGGCCGGCCGTTCGGGATTCGCCAGCTGGTCTTGCAGGGACAGAACGTCGTGCTGATGCGCGACCTGACGGACGCGATGTACAACCCCGCCATGAGCCCCTACGTCGGCCACCACGACGGCACGCGGCTGGTGATCCAGCACATCGAACGGCACTGGTGCCCCACGATCGTCAGCGGCGACGTCCTCGGCGACGGCCGCTTCCGGTTCGCCGACGACGCCCCGGCGGCCGACTGACCTGGACGCCCTGCCCGGGCCGTACCTGCAGGTGCGCGTCGTCGAGGAACCGGTCGCCTCGGACCACCGCCCCGTCGTCGCTACGCTGCGTCTGACCGCCCCGGCCCCCGGGACGGCGCCGTCCGGGGACGCCGCCCCCGGCCCGGTCTCGGCGGCGGCCTCTTCGATGCGTCGTTAGGCTCGGTCGCGGTGAATCCCCCGGCCGCGGGCCGCCCGGGGCCTGACGTGCGACTGTGGTCTGAGGACTGTCTGATGACGGCGAGTTCCATTGCGTTCTTGACGATCGCCCCGGCGGTGTGTGCCGCGCTGCTCGCCGCGCCGCCGGCGGATTCGACGCTCGTGGCGCCGACGGCGGCCCTGGCGCCCGCGGAGCAGCGGGCTCGGTTCCGCCTGCCGCCCGGGTTCGAGATCCAGCTCGTCGCGGCGGAGCCGGAGATCGGGCAGCCGATGAACCTCGCCTTCGACGCCGCGGGGCGGCTGTGGGTCACGCACTCCACCACCTACCCCTACCCGGTCGACGGGCCGGGCGTGCAGCCGCGGGCCGGGGGGCTGGACGGCACGGACCCCGGCCCGCCGCGGGACCGGCTGTCCGTGCTGTCGGACTTCGCGGCGGACGGGCGGGCCCGCTCGATCGAGCACGTCGCCGACGACCTTAACATCCCCATCGGCCTGCTCCCGCTGGGCGCCGCCGGGGCGGACGACCCCGGCGGGACATTGGTGTATTCGATCCCGAACCTCTGGCGGACGCCCCCCGGCGGCGGGGAGAAGGAACCGCTGATCAGCGGCTACGGGAACGTCGACGCCCACGGGATGACGAACTCCTTCACCCGCGGCCTGGACGGCTGGATCTACGCCTGCCACGGCTTCCGGAACGACTCGCGCCTCGTCGGCTCCGACGGCTCGACGCTCTCCCTCAACTCCGGCAACACCTATCGGTTTAGACCGGACGGCTCCCGGCTGCAACAATTCACCCACGGGCAGGTGAACCCCTTCGGGATGACCTTCGACCCGCTGGGGAATCTTTATAACGCCGACTGTCACTCCCGCCCGCTGACGTTGTTGCTCCGCGGGGCGTATTACCCGAGCTTCGGCAAGCCGGACGACGGGCTGGGGTTCGGGCCGGAGATGATCGACCACAGCCACGGCTCGACCGGCATCTGCGGGGCCGCGTGGTACGACGCGGAGCAGTTCCCGGAGGAGTACCGGGACGCATTATATCTGTGCAATCCGGTCACCGGCCGCGTGCATCGCGACCGGGTGCGGTGGGCCGGCTCGACGGCCCACGCGGACACCCAACCGGACTTCGTCCGCTGCGAGGACCCGTGGTTCCGGCCGGTGTACGTCACGCTGGGGCCGGACGGGGCGTTATATCTGGCGGACTTTTATAATGCTGTCATCGGGCACTACGAGGCGCCGCTCGACCACCCGGCCCGCGACCGCCGGCGGGGCCGCATTTGGCGGATCGTCTGGACGGGCGAGGGGACGGGGGAACGGGCCGACCCGCGGCCGGCGGTCGTCGATCTGACGACCCTCCCGGCGGACGCCCTGGCCGATCGCTTTGCCGACCCGAACATGACCGTCCGCACCGCGGCGACGCACGAGTGGGTCGACCGCGTCGGCCCGGCCGGCGCCGCGACGTTGAACGAGCGGATGAACGACGCCGGACCGACCTTCCGCGTACACGCGGCCTGGGCGCTCCACCGGAGCGGCGCCCTGATCGAGGATCGGCTCGCGGCGCTGCTGGCCGATCCGGACCGCACGGTACGAATTCACACGGCGAAGATTCTCGCCGAACGGGACGCGGCCGCCGACCTGCCGCGGCTCCGGGCGCTGCTGACCGACGCCGACCCGTTCGTCCGCCGGGCCGCCGCCGAGGGGCTCGGTCGGCGGGCGGACGCCGGGCACGTCCGCCCGCTGCTGGACGCCCTTGCCGCCGCGGAGACCGAGACGCCGGACGACGCGATGCTGATTCATCAACTCCGCATCGGTCTGCGGGACTGTCTGCGGGCGTCGCTGGACGGGGGGGATGAGACGGACGAGTTCGCCGCGGACCGATTCGGCGCCGCCGACCGCCGCCGGCTCGCGGGGGTTCTGGTCGCCGTGCCCACCGCGGGCGGGGCGGGGTTGCTGGCCGATCTGCTGGCGGCGGACGGACCGCCGTTCCGCCCGGCCGAGGTCGATCGGTTCGTCGCCCACGTCGCCCGGTACGGGGCGGACGGACGGCTGGACGCGGCGCTGGCGGGTCTGTGGGACGACGCCGCCCTCCTCCGCCGGGAGGCGCTGCTGCGGGCAACTGCGGGGGCGCTGCGGCAGCGGGGGGCGGATCCGACCGTGGCTCTGGGCGAACGGGGCCGGGCGACGGCGACGGCGCTGCTGAACGCGTCCGGCGCCGGGGCGTTCGAATCGATCGCCGCCGCGGCCGGGCTGATCGCCGAGTTGAACCTGACGAACGCCGCCGGGGCGTTGCGGAACCGGCTCGCCGATCCGGCCGTCGGGCGGGCCGCGGCCGGGGCGCTGGCCGGGGCGTTGGCGAAACTGAACCCCTCCGCGGTCGCGGACTCGGCGTCGCTGCTGGTCAGCGACGGCGGCCTGGCTGGGCCGCAGTGGGAGGCGCTGCGGGCGGCCCTCGCTGGGGGGAACGAAGCGGCCGTGGCGGAGGCGGTCGGCGCCGCGTTGGCCGTCGCCCCGGCCCCGCTCCGCCGGGCCGCCGCCGAGCGACTCGCCGCGGACGCCGCGGGGGCGACCCTGCTGACGGCCCTCGCCGAACGCGGCGCGATCCCCCCGCGGCTGCTGATCGACCCGACGGTCGGGCAGCGGTTGGGCGGCGTCGCGGACGCGGCGCTCGCCGGCCGGGTGGCAGCGCTGACCGCCGACCTGCCCGCGGAGGACGCCGCGCTGGAGGCGTTGCTGGCGGCCCGGGCCGCCGCCTTCGACCCGGCCGCCGCCTCCGCGGAGCGGGGGGCGGCGCTGTTCAAAACGCACTGCGCCGCCTGCCACGCGGTCGGCGGGGTCGGCGGGGCCGTCGCCCCGCAGTTGGACGGCGTGGGCGGCCGCGGGGTCGCTCGGCTGTGCGAGGACGTGCTCGCGCCGCACCGCAACGTCGACGCGGCGTTCCGCACCGTGTTGCTCGTGCTGGAGGACGGCCGCGTCGTCACCGGCCTGCCGCGGCGGACCGAGGGCGAAACGCTGATCCTGGCCGACGCCGAGGGGAAGGAGTTCGCCGTGCCCGCGGCGTCCGTGTTGGACCGGGCCGACTCGCCGCTCTCCCTGATGCCCGGCAACTTCGGGGAGACGCTCTCCGAGCCGCAGTTCGCCGACCTGCTGGCCTATCTGCTCGCCCAGCGGGACCCTGCTCCGGACGACCCCGCGGCGGCGGCGCCCGCCGCCGAGTGACGCGACCGGCCGGTTCGCGATATAGAGGCGGCCGTGAACGCCTCGGTCGCGCGGCGTTCCCACCCCCGGTTCCTCATTTCGGAGGCGTTCGTCGTGGACCTCCCCGATCGGATCGCCGACGAGGCGGAGTTGGAGGAGCTGCTCAGCCGGCCCCCGGCCGCGGTGGTCGACGTGTTCCGCCGGCTGCGGGGCGACCTCGCCGTCCTCGGCAGCGGGGGGAAGATGGGCGCGTCGCTGGTGCGGATGGCCTGCCGGGCCCGGGACGCGGCGGGCAGCCGGGCCACGGTGTTCAGCGTGAGCCGCTTCGGCGACGCGGCGGTGCGGGCGCGGCACGAGGCGGCCGGGGCGGAGACGGTCGCCTGCGACTTGCTGGCGGAGGACGCCGCGGACCGCCTGCCCCCGGCCGCCCACATCGTCTACATGGTCGGGCTGAAGTTCGGCACCTCGGATCGGCCGGACCGGACGTGGGCGGCGAACACGGTCGCCCCGTGGACCGCGGCGGGGGCGTACCGCGACGCCGCGATCGTCGCGTTCAGCACGGGCTGCGTGTACGACTTCACGCGGGTCGGCTCGGGCGGAAGCGTGGAGACGGACCCGCTGGAGCCGCGGGGCGAGTACGCCAACGCCGCCGTGGCCCGCGAGCGGCTGTTCGAATACGCCTCCCGCGAACGGGGAACGCCGATGGTTCTGCTCCGGCTGAACTACGCGCTGGAGCCCCGGTATGGCGTGCTGGTCGATCTGGCGCAGCGGATCGCCGCCGGCGAGCCGATCGACCTTTCGACGGGACACTTCAACGGCATCTGGCAGGGCGACGCCAACGCCGCGGCCCTGCGGTTGCTGGAGCATGCGGCCCGCCCGCCGCTGGCGCTCAACGTGACCGGCACGCAAACGCTCGCGGTGCGGGACGTGGCGACCCGCCTCGCCGAGCGCATGGGCCGGCCGGTCGCCTTCACCGGCGAACCGGCCCCCGCCGCCCTGCTGGCGAATTCCGCCCAGGCGACGGCGCTGCTCGGCGAGCCGGCCACGCCGATCGGGCGGGTGATCGACTGGGTGGCCGACTGGACCGCCCGCGGCGGCCGGACGCTCGGCAAACCGACTCATTTTGAAGTCCGCGACGGGCGGTATTAAATCCGCCGCCGTCGGCGGTCGCCCGACGCCGGAGTGACTTTCATGCCCGACTCGCCCCACGTTCCCCCCTGGGTCCGCGACACGCTGCGCGCGGGGACGGTGATCCCCGCGCACCCGCTCGCGCTGACGGCGGACGGCGCCTATGACGAGCGCCGGCAGCGGGCCCTCACCCGCTACTACGCCGCGGCCGGGGCGGGCGGCGTCGCCGTGGGCGTGCACACGACCCAGTTCGCGATCCGCGATCCCGCCCACGGCCTGCTCGAACCGGTCCTGCGGACCGCCGGCGACGCGCTGGACGAGATCGAACGGAACGGCGGCCCCCGGCTGGTCCGCGTCGCGGGGGTGTGCGGCCCGACGGCCCAGGCCGTGCGGGAGGCGGAATTGGCGGCGTCGCTCGGCTACCACGCCGGGCTGCTCTCGCTCTCCGCCCTGCCGGAGGCCGACGACGACGCCCTGCTCGCCCACTGCCGGGCGGTCGCCGGTGCGATCCCGCTGTTCGGGTTCTACCTCCAGACGGCGATCTGCGGCCGCCCGCTGGGGGAGTCGTTCTGGCGCCGGTTCGCCGAGATCGACAACGCCGTGGCGATCAAAATCGCCCCGTTCGACCGATATCGAACGCTCGACGTCGTCCACGGCGTCGCCCAGTCGGGGCGGGCCGGCGAGATTGCGCTCTACACCGGCAACGACGACCACATCGTCGCCGACCTGCTCACGCCGTTCCGGACGCGGGCGGGCGGTGTGACAGTCACGCAGCGGATCGTCGGCGGGCTGCTGGGCCACTGGGCCGTGTGGACCCGCCGGGCGGTCGAACTGTTCGACCGGGTGCGGGCCGTCCGCGACGGAACCGAGCCGCTGACGCCGGAGCTCCTCACGCTGGACGCCCGGGTCACCGACTGCAACGCGGCCCTGTTCGACGCGGCCCACGGGTTCGCCGGCTGCGTCGCGGGGATCAATCACGTGCTGCACGGGCAGGGACTGCTCGCCTCCGGCCGCTGCCTGGACCCGCGGGAGCGGCTCTCGCCGGGGCAGGCCGAACGGATCGCCCGCGTCCGCCGGGACCACCCAGACCTGACCGACGACGACTTCGTCGCCGAACACTTGGACGAGTGGCTCTCCTGAGCGCCGCGACGCCCGCCCCTCCCGCGGCCCCGCCCGCCGCGGCGGGGCCGCGTCGTCCTCAGCCGGTGACGGGGGTGCCCAGCGGTTGGGCGGCGGGGCCGTGGCAGACCTCGCCGGAGAGCTCGAAGCGGGAGCCGTGGCAGGGGCAGTCCCAAGTCCGGTCGGTCTCGTTCCAGCCGACGACGCAGCCCATGTGGGGGCAGACCGCGGAGACGGCGTGCACGGCGCCCCCCTCGTCCTTGAAGGCGGCGACCTTCTCGCCGTCGATCTCCAGGATCGCGGCGTCGCCCGGCGCCAACTCGTCGTAGGACTTCGGCCGCCGCGACAGGTAGCCGCTGACGAGGTGTCCGGCGACCTTCAGGTTCTCCTTGACGAACTTGGGCCCGCCGGCGATCGGCTTCACCCGGGCGGCGTTGAAGACGTCGGTCCAGGGGTTCTCGCGGCCCTGGACGAGGTCGGCGAGGATCGCGCCCGCCGCTGTGCCGTTGGTGAGGCCCCAGGCGTTGAAGCCGGTCGCCACGAGATACCCCTCCGCGATCGAGGAGGACCAGCCGATGAACGGGGCGCCGTCCATCGAGCTGTAATCCTCGTTCACCCAGCGGTATTCGATCGGGCCGGCTTTGAAGTTCTCCGTCAGCCAGCGCTCGAGGTCCTCGACGGCCTGCCGCTCCTCGTCGGTGTGGCCCGGTTTGAAGCTGTTCCCGGCGACGATTGCGTAGGTCGCCCCGTCGGCGTTCCGGTGGAGGCGGTACGAGTGACTGGGCTTGTCGACGCTGAGGTACATCCCGCCCGGCGCCCCCTCGACCCGCGCGGCGACGACGGGCTCGGCCATCGGGTGAGCCTGGGCGTAGTAGCCGCCGACCTGCCCCAGCGGCATGTGCGTCGCCATCACGACGTGGCGGGCGGCGACGACGCCCTCGTCGGTGACGACGCGGGTCGGCTCCCAATCGATCGCGCGGCTCTGCTCGAAGACGTGGGAGCCGTCGCCGGGCACGGTTTTCGCCAGCCCCGCCACGTACTTGGTGGGATGAAACTGGGCCTGGCCGTCGAAGCGGTTCGCCGCCCGCACGTCGAACGGCAGGTCCGTCTGCCGCACGAGCGTCGCGGGGAGGCCGAGCCGCCGGGCGGCCTCGACCTCCTCTTCGATTTCGGAGACGCGCTGCTCCTCACGGGTGTAGGTGTAGGCGGCCTGCTCCTCGAGGTCGCAGTCGATCCCGTGTCGCGCGGCGAGTTCCCGGATCATGCGGAGCGACGCCTCCTGGGCCTCGCCGTAGAGCCGCGCCCGCTCCTCCCCGAACTTCTGTTCGAGCTTTCGATAGATCAGCCCGTGCTGGGAACTGACCTTCGCGGTCGAGCGGCCGGTCACCTGCCGGCCGACCCGCTGCGCCTCGACGACGGCGACGGTGAGGCCGCGGTCTTTCATCAAACGGGCGGTGGTGACCCCGACGATGCCGCCGCCGACGATCGCGACGTCGACGTTCACGTCGCCGGACAGCCGGGGGAAGTCCGGCGCCTCGGCCGTGGCGTTCCAGTACGCTCGGCCCCGGGGGATGGTCGTCATGGTCGTTCCTGCCTGGCGTTCCTTGGATCGTCGCGACCGCCAGCCTACGCCGCCCGCGTCCGCCCGGACCCGGGCCGCTCCCGGACGACGGCGTCGGGAACGTCCCGTCGCAGGTCCCGTCGCAGGTTCCCCTGCCGCAGGCGGGCGCCCGGGCCGCGGGGGCCGATCGCCCCGGTCTCTGCGACGGCCCTCAGGCGGTCGCGTCGCGGCGGGACCAGAGCCAGCCCGCGGCCCCGCAGAGGAGGAACTCCACGGCCGCATCGGCGAGGTAGATCGGGGCGATCCGCCCGTCCAGCACGAAGTAGACGTCGACGAGGGCGAACCCCAAGGCAGTCCCGCCGGCGAGGACCAGAGACTCCGCGACCGGCCGGT
>NZ_JBINJD010000134.1:0-13264 GCF_043951915.1 Alienimonas sp. DA493
CCTGCTGCACCTGCTGGGCTTGGACGACAACCGCCTGACCTATTTCCACGCCGGCCGCCACAAGCAGCTCAGCCAGTTCGGCGGCGAGGTGATCCAGGACCTGCTGGCCTAGAGCCTGTGAGGAACGGTCGCGGAGAACGCGGCCGGGCAGGAGGCCGGCGCAGGCCAGCCGCCTTCGGCGCCGACCGGGCGGTCCGGGAGCTCGTGGCGGGCGGATACTGCGGCGAACTCGTTGGGCAGGCGGCACTGGGCCACGATGGGGCCTCAAGGGCTGGATTCAGCCTTTGTTGCGCGAATCCCATACCGCGTTTCTCTGTCCGGTTCTTACAGTCGCGGCCCGGTCCGAATGGGGGCGGAAGTCCGGCTGATCGGTCTAACCCGAAGGTCCCCGCGTCAGGCGAGTCCTTTGATTCGCCCTCGGAGCGTCAAAGCGGTGGACTCTGCGAGTCATGAGTACTCTTGCAAGCTCGCGCGAACTTGAGCCCCCCTCCTCCTCGAGCGGACTCCGATGTACCAAACCGGCGGCACCATCAAGGAAACGCTTGAAGCGGTTCAGCAGACGAAGTACGTCCTCCCGGCGATCCAACGCGAGTTCGTGTGGAAGCCGGAGCAGATCGCCCGGCTGTTCGACAGTCTGATGCAGGGCTACCCCTTCGGCACGTTCCTGTACTGGAAGGTCGACGCGGCGAACAGCGATAAATACAAGTTCTATTCGTTCGTCTGCAACTACCACGAGCGCGACGACCCGCACTGCCCCCAACTCCCCGTTTTCCACGGCACCGAGCTCACCGCCGTGCTGGACGGCCAGCAGCGTCTCACCGCGCTGAACATCGGCCTGTGCGGCTCGATGGCCTGGCGGCTCCCGTACAAGTGGAAGAGCAACCCAAACGCCTATCCCGAGCGACGCCTCTATCTCGACCTGCTGGCAGACCGAGACGACGCGGACGAAACGGGCGAGAAGTTCCGCTTCGAGTTCCTGATGGAAGAGCGTGCGGCGTCAAAGAACGAGGATGAGTGCTGGTTCAGGGTCAGCGACATTCTCGGGATGGAGAGCGGCCCGCCCATGCTGGATTGGCTGAGCGACCGACTCCCGCAGAAGAAGTCCACCCAGGCGTTCAAAGTCCTGCACCATCTCCACCGCGTCGTTCACGACCAACACCTGATCTCGTACTACGAGGAGAAGAGCCAGAACCTCGAGAAGGTGCTCAACATCTTCATCCGCATGAACAGCGGGGGGACCGTGCTCTCCTATTCCGACCTGCTTCTGTCCATCGCCGTCGCCCAGTGGTCCGGGGACGCCAGGAAGGAGATCCACGACCTGGTGGACGAACTCAACGCGACGGGCGAGGGGTTCGCCTTCTCAAAAGATCTCGTGTTGAAGGCCGGACTCATGCTGGCGGACATCGGCAGCGTGAATTTCCAAGTGCAGAACTTCAACCGGGAGAACATGGAGATTCTCGAACGGCGGTGGCCGGACGTGAAGCGTTCCCTGAAGCTCGCGGTGCAACTCCTCGCCGGCTACGGGTTCAACGAGAAGACGCTCCGGGCCGACAGCGCCGTGCTGCCCCTCGCCTATTACCTCCGCCACCGGGGACTTGACGAGAAGTACCTTTCCCACAGCAAGTACGAAGCGGACCGGGCGGCGATTCGCACGTGGTTGATCCGCAGCCTTTTAAAAGCGTCCGGCATCTGGGGCAGCGGCCTCAGCACCCTCCTGACCTCGATCCGGGACACGATTAAAACACACGGTTCGGAGAGTTTTCCTGCCCGTAAGCTCTACGAAGACATGGCGAAGCGGGGCAAGTCGCTGCACTTCGCCGAGGAGGAGATCGACGAACTCGTCGAGATGCGGTACGGCGACAAGCGGCTGTTCTCCCTGCTCACCCTGCTGTTCCCGTTCATCGACGTCACCCACCATCACTTCCACGTCGATCACGTCTTCCCGAAGTCGCGTTTCACGAATGCGAAGCTGAAGAAGGCGGGCGTGCCCGAAGAGGACTTCGACGATTTCAAAGAGATGGCGGACTCGCTGCCGAATCTCCAACTGCTCGAAGGCGCCGAGAACGTGGAGAAGCGGGCGTCGATGCCCTCGACCTGGATGGACGGCGCACTCTCCGCTCCCGCACGCACCAACTACTGCGACAACCACCTTCTCGGCGAGGTCCCGGACACGCTGACCGAGTTTCGAACGTTCTACGACGCTCGCAGGGACGCCCTCCGCTCCCGGATCGTCCAGCTTCTCGCCACCCGGGAAGCCGACGCACCGCCCCCGGAAGGCTGAAAAGCGTTGCCGCCGGCACGGCGGCTCCGACGCAACGACGTCCACCGACCGAACAGTTCGCGGTTTTCATCGAAGCGGCCGTCGCCACCCCGTTCAGCTCTCGACGGTGACGGTCGCCGGACCCGCGGGCAGTGCATTGACGATCGGCGTGCGGAGGACGACGGACCGGGTCGGTTCGGCGGTCTCAATCGTGACCAGGAGGGCGTACCGGGCGTCGCTGTCATACCGGGCGTGATGCGGCCGCTCCTTCCACCAGCCTCCCGCGGGGACGACGGCGACGCGGCCGGCGTCGGCGAGTTCCTCGGCCGTCCCGTGCCACGTATCGGAGTGCAGCGATCCCCGCTCACGCAAGCCCCGCCTGACGGACCAACTACGCCGATCTTCACCCGCCCGGGTGCGGTCGTCTTCCTCCACGCCCTCCCAGCTGCACCGCCTGGCGAAGTCCGCCGCGGTTTCGTCCGGCCGCGGGACGCGGAACTTTAAGCCGTGCGAGCGATACCGGGAGGGGCGGGACCAGCCCGCGCCGCCGGGACTCGGCTCGACGAAGTAGGAGAGCGCGACCCGCATCCGGACCGGCGCGTCGCCGAGCCGCCGCAACTCCTCCCCGGGCCAAGGCAGTCGGTGGAGGTGATATTCGTGCGAGACGACGGCGTCGCCCTCGGACCGCCGGAACGGGCGGATCGTCTCCTGCCGGATCATCGTGGCGGAGTCGTTCGACTGCCGCAGCATGGCGTCGAGGTTCGCCCGCCCGTGCCCGTAGACCTTCAGGCGTCGACTCCGTCGTGCGTCGGGGAACTCTCGCAGCATCTGGTCCGTCCACTCGGCGCAGCGGGTGAACAGGCCGCGGACGGTTTCGGGCCAGAAGTCCGGGTTCCGGGCCGCCACGATCGCGGCGTAGCTCGTCGCCTGCGCCGCGGCCTCGCTCGTGTCGCCGGTGAGGCCGAACAGGCCCCCGGTGGAAGTCTGCGCCGTGGTCAAAAGTTGCAGGTCCGGCACCTCATGGACGGTTACGGCCGTCCCCAGCAACCCGCCGCCGCCCGTCTGGCCGCAGTTCCCGCCTTCCAGCACGACGTCCGGCTTGACCGGCCAGCGGTTGCCGGGCCATGCGAGGGTGGTCCGGCTCGCGGGGCTGAGGCCGCCCCGCGGGGCGAGCGGGATCACGCTGTCGGCGAGGTCGCTCGGGACGCCCTCACGCTCCGTATACGCCCCCACGGTCAACGCGTTCCAAGCTTGCGCCGGCGACTCCGCCGCCGAGACGTGGTTCCGGTCCGGGTATCCGGCGACGTTCTCGCGTCCGCGGACGTTGCCGGCCGCCACGACGAACAGTCGCTTCGGGTCGTCCGGCGCTCCGGCGGTCGCGTCCGGCGCGAACCGCACGCCCGCGGCGGACCGGTCGATCGCGGCGGACCAGGACGACGGGCCGCCGTCGGTGTTGCCGTCCTGCGTGCTGGCCAGACAGAACACCCGCGGACGGTCCGGGTGCGAGATCTCGACGGCGGACACGGCGTTCAACGTCCGGAGGCCGTCGAGGTCCGGCTCCTCGCTCGGCGAGCCCGTCGTGAAACGGACCGATTCCAATCCGTGGTCGAGGGGGACGGGGATCGTCCCCTCCAGCTTTTCGTGCAGCGCGTCGGCGTACAGTGCGACTCCGGCGAGCCCGGTCCCGTGACCGTGGCTGTCGACGACGCCGCCGCGACGAATCGTGGTCAGGACGCCGCCCTCGGCGTACGCCGGGCCGAGCAGCGGGTGCGCCGGGCTGGTGCCCGTGTCGATCAGGCAGGCGGCGGGCGCGGTCGGCGGCGGGAACCCGACGCGGCGGGCGAGAGCCTCGACCAGCTGCCGTTGCCGGTCCGGCGGGTAATCCAACGTCTCCACGACGAGCCGCCGGGCGCGACGCAGCTGCACGAGCGTGTCGAACAGCCCCGGCACCCCGGCCAGATCGGCCCGCCGCCCCCGAACTTTGAGGACGACCCGTTCCGGAAAGACGAGAAAGCGTCCCACCGGCACGGCCAGATTCGACCCGGCGGCCTTGGCTCGAAACTCTTCGGCGACCGCGGCCGGGTCGCTCCCGGACCGGAGCCACACTTCCCAGAAGTGGGCGGTGTCGTCGTCCGGGAAGATCGGCTCGTCGTCCCGCCACAGTTCCTCGAACGTCGCGGCCCGGATCGATTCGACGAAGGCCGTGATCGCGGCGGCGCCCGGCGGGTCCGTGCCGAGATCGCTCTCGGCGTACGCCCGGAACCGGTCGGCGAAGCGGTCCACCTCCGCCAAGGCGAGGTACACGACCACCCGACGGGCCGTCGGGCGTCCGTGCGGTTCGGCGTCGATGAGGTCGACGCCGCTCGCCGGCCGGTCGAACGCGGCGACGGGGAGTTCGAACTGCTCCGGGGCCTCCAAGGTCAGCACGACGCCGTGCCCGTCGCGGACGGCGTCCCGGCGGTCGCGTCCCGCCGCGGCGAGCGCGGCGTCGGTCGCCGCTTCCAACTGCCGACCGACCGCGGCCCCGTGGGCGGCGCGGTTCGGCCGCGGCGGCGGCTCACGGTCGGGCCCCCCGACCCGTCCGGCGTAGGCGTACCCCGACGAGACCGGCGGCGTGGGAAGTCGGATGTGCTCGTAATCGCCGCCGCGGGGCATCGTCTAACGGGGTTCGGGGACGGTCCGCTCCCGATCGCGCAGGGCGGCGACGAGTCGGGCGGTCGAAACGCTCTTCCTCCCCGCGAGGACGGCCGCCTTCGCGGCGACCTCGCAGGCCCGCACGACGTCCGCGTGGGAGAGGCCCGCCGCCGCCGCGGTCACCTTCGGCCACGACAGCCGCCGCGTGTCGAGCAGCGTCAGCCGATTCTTGACCAGCGCGGGGATCTGGCCGGCGTCGGGGAGCGGGAACGTCAGCGCCTCGTCGAACCGGCGGAACAGCGCGAAGTCCAAGAGGTCCGGCAGGTTGGTGGCACAGACGAACAGACTGTCGGAGACGTCCCGTTCGAGAAGCTGCAGCAACGCGCCGACGGACCGCCGCACCTCCCCGACGTCGTCGCCGGCGGTCCGGTCCGCCCCGAGTCCGTCGAACTCGTCGAACAGGTAGACGCCCGGCGTCTCGGCGGCGGCCCGGAACACGCGGGTGAGTCGTGCGGCGGTCTCGCCCAAGAACTTCGAGAACACCCCGTCGGGCCGAACGACGAAGTGCGGCAGGGCCAGCTCGCCCGCCAGCGCCTCCGAGGCCATCGTCTTGCCGCACCCCGGCGGCCCGGCCAGCAAGAGCTTTCGGGCGGGACGCAGCCCGTGCGCCCGCAACTCGTCCCGCCGGACCGTCTCGGCGACGACGTTCCGTAGGCGGTCGCTCAACGCGGCCGGCAGGACCATCTCGGACAGCCGGGTCTTCGGATAGGACGCGACGAGCAGGTCTGTGAGTTCGCCGGCCGGCGTCGCCATCGGCACCGCCGCGGGCCCGTCGAGGAGATCCCGCAGTTCGGCGGCGACTCGGCCGCGGCCGGCCCGCGCTTCGCCGGCGGCGATCTGCAGGGCCACGGTCCGAAACGCCGCGTCGTTCCCGGCGGCGTGGCTGTGGAGGAGGGCTTTGACCTGTTCGGCGTTCATTATTGTCCGCCGGACGGGCGTACACGAGTGTTCTGCGCGGCTTCACCGCCGTCAACGATCCCCTCGCTATAGTTCGGTCGCACGGTCGTCGAACTCCGGACAGCCTCCCGACACCGTCCATGTCTGCCAAAACACCGACTCGCCGCAGACGACGCGGACGCTCGCGTCCTGAGCGAACCGACCACGGCGAACGCCGTCGCGGTCGCTCGTAGACTTCAGCCACGGAGTCGGTCTCAACGACCCGTCGATGTCGTATCGTGCATGGGTGCAGGAGCTCCCGGACGCCGAACGTTGAGCGAGTCACAGATGCAACCGATCCGTGCCGAGGATCTCGAACGCTGGGCGGGCGGCACGCTCGAGCCGCGCGGCCTCTTGCCGGAACTGGTCCGCAGGCTCGTCCACGGCGCCACGCCGGAGGCAACCCGCGTCGACTTCCCGGCCGAGAAGAGCGTCGGCCGGGGCGGCTGGGACGGCACCGTCGTCACGCCGATCGCGAACGCCTGGGTACCCGCGGGCCTGAGTCGGTGGGAGATGGGCGTCGACGCCGCCCCGCAGACGAAAGCGAAGGGGGACTATGAGAAGCGGCTCGAAGGCACGCCGAAGTCCGCCCGCCGCCGCGCCCACTACCGGTTCGTCACGCCGCGGCGCTGGCGCGGCCGGACGGACAAAGAAGCGTGGGCCGACGAGCGGGCCGGCGACGGCTGGGCCACCGTCCGCGTGCTGGACGCCGACGACCTCGAACAGTGGCTTGAAAACGCCCCGGCGGCGGCGTTCTGGTTCGGCCGGCTGATCGGCCGGTGCCCGGAGGCGACCGCCGTGAGCGACTACCTCGGCGACCTCGCGGAGCTCACGCCCGTCCCGCTGCCGCCGAGCGTCTGGCTGGCTGGGAGGAGGGGCGTTCAGGGACACGTCGAGCAGTTTCTGCAGAGTCAGCCGGCGTCGACGGCGGTGGAGGTCGGGGCGACCGGGGACGGCTTCGAGGTCCTCTGGGCCGCGGTCCACGAGCTCGTGGCGGTGGTCGATCGAGGTCGCGTTCCGCGACGCCAAGCAGCGGCTGGGCGTCTGCGAGCCGCAAAACCGCACGACGCAGGCCGTCCGGCGCACGGCGGCGACCGGCTTTTTGCTCTACGGCCTCGTCGTCTGGTGGCATGAAACGATCCGCCCGAAGCCTGCCGACTCCCTCCGCGGCTGGTCGGGCAAGAGCGGGGCGTCCTTCGCCGACATGCTGGCGGCGTTGCGGCTGGAGTGCCTGGAAACCACGAGTCGAACGAGTTTTCCGACCCCCGCCCGCGGCCCGGAGGTCCGAAAACTCCTCGACCATCTTAAAACCCTGCTGACGCTCGCTGCCTGAAACTGCGAAAGCCGAACTTAGGAACCGAGGACCGTCAGCCGGAACCGGGCGGCGCTGCCCCGGGCCGGCGGGCCCGGCGATCTGCAGCAGGGCGTACAGTTCCGCCCGCTCCTCGACGGGAAAGAAGTTCTCCACGAGCACACGCGTCGCCTTGAGGCGGTCGGCCGGGTCTTGGAGAAAGACGATGAAGTCGAGATCCAGCGTCGCGGTCGCCTCCTTCCTGCGGTCGTCGCAGGGGGCTCCGTGTTCGTCGAAGCACTCCCACAGACCGTCGCCGGAGAGGTGGAAGAACGGCCGCCGTACATTCGCCAGCCGGTTGCGGCGGCGGGCGACGATCGCCCAGAACGCGCCGAACCGGAGAACCAACGCGGGGGAGAACGTCAGCGTTCGTCCGTCGGGGGCCCAACTCCTCGAACTGGTCCGGCAAATCAAAGCGATTTCACCTGAAGTTTAGCGCGGCGGGAGGTCGGTTCGTAGTTCAGGGCGGTCCCGATCCAGTTGAGCCGACGCATAAAGCCTCTTCTCAAGACCTGCGAGACTACGTTCTTGCCGACCGCGACGCTGGCGAGCCCACCGCCGCGGTCGCCTGCAATTACCGCGTCAGTCGGGCGTGGCCGCAATAATCGGCACGACGGCCCCGAGGAGATCGCAGGTTCAATCCTCTACGCCGAAGGCGAGATGCGTTTCTCGAAGGCGCACGACGTGACCGTCCTTGGACCGGCGGCGCTTCCCGTCGAGAAGCGTTCGCCCAAAGCGGTCGCGGAGAAATGCCCGAACGGGGCCTCGAGATCGGCGAGCCCGCGGAGAAGGACGGCGCGGACCGGCCGTTCATCCAGCGGTTTGACGTGACGGAGCAGAACCGAAACGGTCCCTCAGACGCCGTAGAAAGCCAGTTCGATGCGGACTGCTGAGGGGGTTCACGCAACCGGCGTCGCGGACGTTGGTGAACGTCCGCGGGACGTGCCGCCGAAGGTCGATGACGCGGCAGTCCCAAGGCCCGCGTCTCCGGGCCGTGCGCGAACCGACGCCTCCGGCCGCAGGAGCGCCGGAGGCGTCATGAAAAGCTGGCGGCGAAGACCCGGACGGCTCAGTCGGCCGCCGGCCCGCCGGCTTTCGAGGCTCTGCGGGCCCGTCGCTTGGCCGCCCGCGTTTCCGCCTCGTCGTCGCCTTCGCGAAGGTGACGGCTCATCTTTTTCAAATCTTCGGCCGAGGGGCTG
The DNA here is from genome assembly GCF_043951915.1 of Alienimonas sp. DA493. Lineage (NCBI taxonomy): Bacteria > Pseudomonadati > Planctomycetota > Planctomycetia > Planctomycetales > Planctomycetaceae > Alienimonas > Alienimonas sp. DA493. The sequence goes on from NZ_JBINJD010000134.1 coordinate 8,441, forward strand.
CCGCCGAACTGCTCGTAGTACAGTTCCTGGAACGGATTGACGGCGGGACCGACAGCGTCTTCGTTGACGAACCGCGGTTGAACGTCGATCCACCACCGGTCGTACGTCGCCGCGAGTCGCTCGGCGATCTCCGGGTATTCGTCGATGACGTTCTTCGTCTCGCCGGGATCGGCTTCGAGATCGTACAGCTCTTCGTTGCCGACCAGGGTGAACCGCGAGTTTTGAATGGACGACTTCGCGTACTTCGACCGGGCCGCGTTCCCGGTCTTCCAGCGCCCGGTGTGATGGACGAGCGTCCGGTCGGGCCACTCGGCTTTGGGATTCTTCAGTAACGGGAGCAGACTGCGACCTTCGACCTGCCGCTGGATTTGCGGCGTCGTCGGGGCGCCGGCGATTTCGGCCAGCGTCGGGAACAGGTCGAGGTGCGCGGTGAGGGCGTCGCAGGTCGCGCCCGCGGGGACCCCGCCGGCAGGCCAGCGGACGAAGCAGGGTGCGAGCGTGCCGCCCTGCGTCACGGAGTTTTTGCCCCCCCTCAACCCGGAGTCGAAAATCCGCCGGCTGATGCCGCCGCCGTTATCGGTTCCAAGATAGACGACCAAGGTGTCGTCCTCCAGATTCCACTCCTTCAACTTCGCGAGCAGCTTGCCGAAGTTCCAGTCGATATTTTCGACCATTCCCAGGTAGCGGGCCAGGCCGTCGCTGACGCCCTCGTCGCCGAGGCGGCGGCAATACTCGTCCGGAATGACGTGCGGCCCGTGGGCGGCGTTCAACGAAACGTAGGCGAAGAACGGCTGTTTCGACCGCCGCCGTTCGTCCATCCACTCGAGCGCTTGGTCGAAGAACAGGTCGGTGCAGTATCCCTCGGTCTTCACGAACCGCCCGTTGTGCCACAGGGTCGGGTCGATGTTGGTGTTGTCGGGGGCGTCGCCGCAGGACCCGGGGAAGGTTTGGCCGATCCCGCCGCCGCCGTGAATATAGACCTCGTCGAACCCGCGGCTTTCCGGCCGATAGGGTTCCTCGTCGCCGAGGTGCCACTTCCCGAAGATCCCGGTCGCGTAGCCGGCGGTTTTGAGCATCTGCGGCATCGTAAACGTATCCAGGCTCATCCGTTCGCGTTCCAAGATGGTGTGCGTCACGCCGTTCTTGAACTCGTGCCGGCCGCTCATGAGCGCCGCCCGGGTCGGGGCGCAGGTGGGGCTGACGTGGAATTTAGTGAACAGCAGACTTTCTTTCCGGAAGGCGTCCACCGACGGGGTTTTCAGAACGGGATTGCCAAGACAGCTGTAGTCGCCGTACGCCAGATCGTCCGGCATCACGAGGATCACGTTGGGCTGGTCCGCCTCCGCCTTCGCGAACAGAGCGTGCGGAACGACCGCGACGAACGCGACAAGGAGGAGGCTCGATTTCATGATCTTCTCGGGGGTGGAGTCGGGGGGCCGTCGACGGCGTTGCACGCGGAGTTTGAACGAGGACCTTACGGTACGGCCTTTTGCGATGCGGCAAGTCGATCGGTGAAAAACTGCACGGTGCGCTGGACGATCGCGTCGCGGGACGGCTCGATTTCGGCGCCGACCTTCCGCCAGTTGTGGCCGGCGTTCTTCACGATCAGGATTTCCAACGGGGCGCCGACGGCTTCCGCCCGTCGCTTCATATGATAGGCGTGCTTGACCGGGATGGTCGTGTCTCGATCGCCCTGGATCATCAGCAGCGGCGGGCTGTTTGCGGAGAGCAGGTTCACGGGGCTCATCTCCCGATAGATCGCGAGTTTGTCCGCAGGGTCGGCGTCGGGCCGCATCAGTCGCGCGGCGAACCGATCGCGAAAGTCCGGGCGGTCGTCGTGGTTGAACAACTCCGTCTTCTCGAAGTCGCCGGGGCCGTACCAGGAGACTCCCGCGACCGCCGTATAGGGGACGGACGCGAGGTCTTCGTCGCCCGGCAGCGCGTCCGGCGAAGACAGCAGCAACATTTGGGCGATCTGGCCGCCGGCCGAGTCGCCCATCAAGAAGAACCGCTGCCGGTCGAGCTTCAGCGCGTCGCCGTTTCTCGCGAGGTAGCGGACCGCGTCCTTCGCGTCGATCACGCAGTCGCGGATCGCGATCTCGCCCCCCCGGCGCCAGAGGCGGTAATCGACTGAAGCGACGGCGAAGCCGCGGTCGAGCAGCTTCGAGAAAACCTGGGCGAACAGCCCGTTGGCGGCGCCGCGGCGGCTGCCCGCCGCCCAACCGCCGCCGTGCGTGTAGACGACGACCGGCCGGGGGGAATCCGACGGCGTCTCCGGGTAATAGAGGTCCAGACGCAGGTCGCCTTGCGGCGTTCGTTTATAGACGACGTCGAGCTTTCGGTCTCCGGCGGTATTGAGGTACGCGGCTCGTTCCCGCCGCAGTTCCTCGATCGAGAGCGTCTGATCGCGGTTCGTGTCGAGGCTTCGAAGGCGTCTCCAGGCCGCGGCGTCCTCCTGCTTCTCGAACGTGCCGTTCCCGTCCCGGTCGATCCGACGCATAATCCGCGCGGCCCGCGCGAGTGAGGCGCGGGCTCCGTCTTCGGCGTCGGTGGCCGGTTCTTGGCCGACCGCGATCCCGCCGAACGCGGCGACGGCAAGCCAGAGGGGGCAGCGGAGGCGGTCGGTCATCTCGGCGCTTCTCGAAAACGCGATTGGTGAAGTCTGATGTGGAGCGGCTTACCAGAACCGTCGATCCGTGCGGCGGGCAGCGTCACTCGACCGGGCCGACCTTCGACCTGTCGAACGGGACGAACCCGAGTTTCAACGCGGGCGAGTCGGGCCGAAGCCGGAAATCGCCGTTCTCCGGATCGACGAACTGCGGATCGACGGCCAAACTGTGAGCGTCCACGCCGTCTTCCTGTTGCTCCCGCAGGAAACGTTCGCCCGCCGCCGGATCGGCCTTGCAGAAATAGATGTTGAAATCGGTGTCGGCGTTCTTGGCCAGCGCCAGACGGCGTCCTCTTCGATCCTCGGCGACGCGCTCGTTCCGCGCCGGCAGCTCGTCGATAAACGTGCAGGGGGCGGAAGCGGCGTAGAAGACGTTTCGCCGAATCGCGGCGCCCGCCATCGGACCTTCCCGCAACGCCAGGTAGTAGCCGCGGGGCGGGGCGAGCACGTTCGCCACGATGTTGTTCTCACAACGGTTGTTCAGCTTGAGGAGGATCCCCTGCGAGGTGCATCGATCGATCAGGTTCTCGGCGATTAACGTATCCGTCTGCCCGCCGTCCGTGCGGATCGCCGCCTGCATGATCATCGGGGCGACGAGATCGTGGATGTAATTGCGACGGATGACGTTGCCGGGGCCGGCCCCGCGGATGTAAATTCCGTTGCCGTCCCCCAGCGACTCCATCGCGTGATGGATCTCGTTGTATTCGATCAGATTGTCGCGGGCGTGAAGATAGGGGACGACGTCGTCCCGCCGCGGTCGCTTCGGCAAATCCGGGATCTCGTGTCGCCGGACCGTTCTGCCGAGTTCCCGGCTCCGCTTGGTGAAGAAGTCCGTCATGCAGCCGGAGACGATCACGGCGGTGTAGGGCGTGTGATGCACCAGGTTGTTCGCCACCCGGTTCGCCCCGCTCTGCCAAACCATGATCCCGGGCGAGTGCGAGAGGATGCGACCGACGTGACGGATGCGGTTATTTTCGACGCGGTTGTGCTTGTTGACGTCTTTGACGCCCGGGCCGTAGCCGCACAGCAACACGCCCGTACCGCCGATCTGCTCGATCAAGTTCCCGGAGACGGAGTTCCGCTGTCCATGGAGATCGACGCGGACGGCCCCGCCGCCGCTGTGGGCGAAGCGGCACCGCTCGACGACGCAGTCTTCGGCGCCCCGGAAGCGGACCAGCGCGGTGGCTTTGTCGTAGAAGTCCCAATCGTGTTGCAGCCCGGCGTCGCCCGGGAGGATCTCGTACCGGTCCCCGTGCAGGAACGTGAGGCCCTCAAACCGCAAATTTCTCACCGGCTCGTCCTGCGGCCCGTCTTTGTCGATCGCGCCTTTGACGCGGACGAGCTCCTTCAGTCGTGGAACGACGACCGCGCGAGGGGGCGACGCGGGCGAACCGTCCCGCGGCCAGAGATAGAGCTTTCCCTGCCGGGCGTTCAGGACCCATTCGCCCGGTTCGTCGAGCTCTTCCAGCACGTTTTCGACCCAACACGACGCGGTGTCGCGGAGGAAGTGCAGCCGTCTCATCGCGTACGTCGCATCGACGGACGTGCGGGCGGTCTGGGCGTCGACGTCGACCGATCGCAGCGGCAGGTAATTGACGATCCAGGCGTGATGCGGTCGCACCACGATCTCCACGTCCTCAAGATTCGACCAGTTTCGCAACCGCCCGGCCGGAAAACGAAGCAGGTCCCTGCTGCCGCCCTCCAGCGGAATGAACCCCTTTGAGCGGGCCCGCGGTAACAATCCTTCGGCGTCGTAGAGCGTGCGGAAGCGGCCGTCGACGTCGGCGACCCAAACCTTGCCGACCGCTTCCCGCGGCAGCCCCGGCGGCGCCGTCGTGACTCGTTTCCAATTGAGAACCTCTTCACCGGAACTGAACGCCGGCGTTTCGCCGGGAAATGCGGCGTAGGTGACCGTCGTCTCGCCGGGGCCGGAATCCCGCAGCCCGAAGGTCGCCGTCTCCGAGAGTCGATAGCGTCCTCCGCGGATCAGGACGACCACGCTGGTCGTTCGATTCCGGTCGAGCGTCCGCACGGCGTCGCGGGCGCGCACGAGCGTCGCGAAAGGGCCGTCCGTTCGCTGCGCGTTCGGTTCGGGAAGGGCGCCGGACCACGCGTCGTCCCCCTCGGGCGAAACATAAAAGTTCGCCGTCGAGGCG